>JANYFQ010000164.1 GCA_025362615.1 Hymenobacter sp.
TTTCGCCGCCCGCCCGCGCCGGCGGCCCGCAACGCACCGGAAATTAGGCCCCTACTCAAGACCAGAGGTTGTCCAATTTCTCGGCGCTCAGGTTGCGGCCGGTCTCGAAGTTAGTTTTGAGGCCGATGCCCGGCAGGACGAGCATCTCGTTCACCACGCGCTGGTGCAACTCCTCGGCCGAGGCGCACGATTGGAAGTCCAGGGCGTCGTGCAGTTCGGCCAGTACGTGGGCGCTGCTCTGCTCCACGGTGGGGTCGGCCCGCACGTCGAGTACCACGAAGGCCCCCTGGTCGCCGGAGCGGCGCACCAGCCGCCCGAAGCCCTGCCGCATTTTCAGGCGGGCCGTGGGGTAGTAGAACTCGTTCCAGAAAACCTTGTTCTCGTGTTGTTTTCGGTGAAAAACCAGCACATCGGCAAAATTGGGCAACGGCAAGCGCCACACCACTACTTGCACCAGCGTCTTGCCCGGAAAGTCCACCCCGGTCCACATCCGTTCGAGGCCAAAAAGCACCGATTGCTGCACCCGCCGAAACCGGCGGATTTCCCATTGGCTGGTGCCGTAGTCGGCCTGCTTGAGGGCCTCGATGTCGTACTCGCCCAGCCGGGGTTGCAGGCGGGCAAACACCGCGTCCATTTCGGTACGCTTGGTGAAGAGCACCAGCGTCCGTCCTTCGGGGGCCACCAGCAGGGGCAGCAGCGCCCGCGCCTGTGCCTCGCGCCAGGCCGGCTCGTTAAACTCCAGGTAATTCGGGTGGGCGAAGCGCGGAGGATAGGCCAGGGTCAGGGCCACCACCTTTTCGCCCTGCTTGAAGTCGAAGGCCGCCGCAATGCGCGCGTGCCGGGCAAAAGGGGGGGCCAGGCACAGTTGCCGCCGGAAGTAGGCCGTTTCGTCGGCGGTTCCGCTGCTGTCGGCCACGTACAGGGTGGCCGACGTGAACACCACTACCTTGAAAGCCCCAAAAAGCGGTTCCTCTTCCGCGCCGTTGGGCGCGGTTTCCCAGAGCAGGTAACGCAAGTCGAACGGCAGCCGCACCAGCGCCCAGCCCAGGGCGGTGTCGGATGCGCGGCGCAACACGGGCACCTGCGGCGCGTGGCGGAAGTTACGGGTCAGGTCGCGCACCACAAACGCGGCCTCGTTTAGCTGGCTGGCGTAGCGCAGGGTTTGGGCCAGGAGCTTCTCGTCGGGGGTGGGTTCGGTGCCGGCGGCGTTGGCGTTGGGGGCGGGCAGGTCGAGCAGGGCGGGCAGCAGCCCGGCCACGAGGGCGACGATTTCGTTGGCCGCCGTCAGGGGCCATTCCAGGGGCAGCAAGGCATCGTGCAGTTGCCAGGCAAAAGATTTTTTAGTTTTGCCGCCCTCGGCAACGAATTCCACCTGACTGAGCCAGTGGGTTTCTTCCCCTTTCGGGAACGGCAGCCGGGCCGGGCGGCCACCGGCGGGCACAAAGTGCTGCCCCAGGGCCAGGAGTTCGGCTGCCAGCGCCCGCAACACGGGCCGCCACCGGCGCAGCGCAGTCAAGGCCTGCCAGGCGGCCCGGCGCTTGGTGGCCGCGTCGCGTAGTTTCCGGTATGCCTCGTGCTGCTCGCCCTCGGCGGATTCGGGGTCGGCGGTTTCGGGGTCGGCGGCGTCGGCGGGGGCGAGGGCGGCGAGTTGGTCGTCAATGTCCTTTTCCAGCCGTTGCACGTCGGCCTCGCTCGTTGCCGAACCGAAGCGGTCGAAACCGGCATCGAGCCAACAGTTTAGCCACACGGTTTCGAGCCGGTCCTGCAACTTGCCCACGAAGCCCGCCCCGTCGGCCTTGGCGGCAGCGGCTTGGCTGCCGGCATCCAGCAGGGCGTGGTGCGCGTCGTCGGCCTTGCCCAGTAGCGGCAACAGGGTTTTTTGGTAAAACTGCCGGCCGTCGAGCTCCCGCTTGCGGGCCGAGCGGAAGTTGTCGGCGAAGCGGTCGGCCTCGTCCACAATGCAAAGGCACTCGCGGTCTTTGAGTATTTTAGGCGACAGCACGGCCAGCTTGTGATGATTGACGACCAACAGGTTGGCTTGCTCGGCCCGCAGGCGGTGCCGGGCGTACACGCACGTCGCGAGGGGCTGCCTCGGCCCCTTGTCGCCGTGGTTGCAGGCTTCGGTGGCCGCCACCAGCGCCCGTAGTTGCCGCAAGGCCCCGGAAGGGCCGAAGAGCGTTTCGACGCTCAGGGCCACGTTCTCAATGTCGCCCCCGGCATCGCGCAGGCGCAGCGCCAGGTACAGCCACGCCAGCGCCCCCGGCCAGCCCGCCACGGGCGCGAAGCTCGGGCCGAAGGCCGCAGCCAGCGCGTCGGCGCAGAGGTAGCAGTTCTTGCCCTTGAACAGCACCGCCCGCACGGCCCCGTAGCGGGCGTTGCGGCTGCCGTCGAGGCGGTTGCAAAGGGCGGGCAGTTCGCCCTGCATCATCTGGTCTTGCAGGTTTTTGGTCGAGGTGGCCACCACCACCAGGCCGTTGGGCCGTTGGCGCAGGTATTCGAGGGCGGGCACCAGGTAGCCGTAGGTCTTGCCGGTGCCGGTGCCCGCCTCCACGGCATACGCACCGTCGCGGTTGAGGGCGTCGGTCACGAAGCGGGCGTATTGCTCCTGGGCCGGGCGGGGTTGCCACTCGTGGTGGCGGGCGGTTTCGCGGGCCTTCACCTCTTCAAACCCGGCCATCACCTCCGCCGGCTCCACCCGCGGGGCATCGGGGGCGCGGGCGGCCGGGCGGATGGGTGGCTCGGCGGGGTCGAGTGGCCCCACGGGCATCAGCCAGCGCACCAGCAGCCGCTCGGCCCGCCGGGCATCCACGTAGGCGGGCTGCTCCAGCGCCGCCAGTTGCGGCAGCGGGGGCAGGGGCGCAAACCCAAGGTCGGCGGGTGGCGGCCCGTCGCAGCAGGTGGGTTGGCGGGCCAGTTCGGCCAGCAGCCGAAACCCGCGCATCGGGGCGGGCTTACCGGGCGTTTCCAGTACTTGCCGCAACAAGGCGTAGGCCGGTGCCCACTGGCCCGCCCCGGCCGGGCCGTCGTCGGTCGGCTCGGTTTGCAGCAAGCTGGCCAGCGTCCGGCGCACGGCCCGGCGCATGGCGTGCAGCACGAAGGGCAGTTGGGGCAGGTCCTTGGCGTGGCCGCATTCGGCCCGCAAGCGGCCCGCGTCGTCGGTGCCCGCCAGCAGCAGGGCATCGGTCAGGTCGTCGGCGTCGTCGAAGGCTTCGGTCGGCAGGAAAAAGGCCGTGAGTTGTTCCAGGGCCACGCACACCGGCCCGCCACCGCCCGGCCGCCCGCCGCCGGGCAGCACCTCCCGTTCGAACCACGCCCGCTCCGGCGAGGGGCCGCCGGCCCGGTCGAGGATGAGGATGGCGTCGAACCCGGCGAAGGCCGCCTGCACGTCGGCCCGCAGCGTTTCCCAGGAAGGCGCGGCGTTGGCTGCTTCGTTGGTTAGTTCGCAGCATTTGCGCACCGCAGCCGGCATATCCACCGACTTGCGTGGCTTGCGCACCACCCACTCCTGCACCGCCGCGCCGGCCACCAGCGGCAGCAACCCCACGTGCAGCAGCCCGTGCTTGCCGTTTAAGTGGTGGGCACCGGTGGCGAAGAGGTGCGCCACCGCCGCCCGCACGGGCCGGGCCAGGGCGGTGTCGGCCAGCGGCATGGCCGAACCGGGGCCGGTTTTGGGCGGAAGCTGAAAGACGGCCGCTTGCAGGCCAGTGCCCGCATCGGCGACCCGCACCCCCGCCGGTTGGTGCCCTTGTTCCAGGAGTTCGAAAAAGCACCGGGCGCAGGCTGCCACGTCGGCCCCGGCCCGGTGCCCGCCCTCGAAACCGGTGCCGAACAGGCGGGTATGCAACGCGGCCAGCTTCGGCCACTTGGCGCCGTGGCCCGCCGCGCCCATCTGCATGGTACACAGCACCGGCACCCGCAGCATAAAGTCGGGCTGCCCCAGGCGGTGGAGTTCAGCCCGCAGCACCTGGCAGTCAAACGCGGCGTTGTGGGCCACCGAAAACCGGCTCAGGGCCAGGGTTTCGGCAAACAAGCCCAGCACTTCCGCCAGCGGCCTGCCCTTGGCAGCGGCCTGGGCGGTGCCGATGCCGTGGATGCGGGTCGCCCCGGCCGGAATATCATACCCGGCGGGCCGCACCAGGTAGTGATGCTGTTGCAACGGCTGCCCGTCGGCATCGAACAAGGCCCACGCCAGTTCGACCAGGCGCGGCCAGTTGCCGGCGTAGTTTACGGGCGCGTCGTAGTCCAGGGCCTGCCCCGTGGTTTCGGTATCGAAAACCAAGTACATGAATCAGAAATAAAATAGTTTACCACCCAACCCAGACGCTTCGCCTACATTACCGGCAAATTCCTCGCTTGCTATCCTGAACCCAAAGATGCATGGACTTTTTTTGGAACCAAAGCACAGAGCATTGACCGCAGCGGCCTTTCTCCGACCCCGCCCCTACCTTCGCCCCCGCCATGCACCACCCCGCTTTTTTCGCCGCCGCCCTGGCCCTGCTCGCCTGCTCGCAGCAGCCCACGGCCCAATCGGCCCCCAGCACCCAACCCGCCGAAACCGCCGCCCCCGCGCCCTTCCCCGAAACCTTCGAAACCGGCAGCAAAGGTGCTTACACCGACGCCGACGAGCCCCTGGCCACCGGCACTTGGCGCTTCGCCAACGCGCTGGTCGGCAGCAGCGAGCAAGACCACAAGAACGGCCAACGAGCCGCCCGCCTCCGGGCCGGGGGCCGCCTCACCATGCGCTTTGACGCGCCGGCCGGGGTGCGCCGCATCCGCGTCCGGGCCGCCGCCTACGGCCAGGACCCGGCCAGTACCTGGGAGCTGTGGCTCTCGCGCGACCACGGCCGCAGCTGGCAGCGCAACGGCCAGCCCCAAACCGCCGCCGGCCCCGCCCTGCGCGTGGCCGAGTTCGCGGGCGTCGCCACCGAGCCGCTGCGCCTCGAAATCCGCAAGACCGACACCGGCAAGGGCCGCCTCAACGTGGACGACATTGAAGTCGAAACCGCCACCGGCCCCGCCCTGGGCGGCCCCACTACTTCAACACCCAACACCCAACACCCAATACCTAACACCCAATACCCAATACCTAACACCCAAAACCCCGACCCCGAACAAGCCGACAACTTACTACTGGGCAACCCCAGCGGGGCCACTTCCGACCCGGCCAACACCAGCAACTACCTCCTCACCCGCCCCGAATTCGCCACCGGCTACAACGCCCAGCGCGGCACCCCGACGTGGACGAGCTGGCACGTCGGCCCCGCCGACCTGAGCCACGCCGCGCCCCGCCAGAACGACTTCCGCCCCGACCCCGCCCTGCCCCGGCAGTTCTACGCCGTGACGCCCCGCAGCTACGCCCGCTCCGGCTTCGACAAGGGCCACAACTGCCCCTCGGCCGACCGCTCCTCCTCGCTCGACGCCAACTCGGCTACCTTTCTGATGAGCAACATGGTGCCCCAGGCCCCCCACAACAACCAGCAAACCTGGGCGCACCTCGAAGAATACACCCGCGCCCAGGTCGATGCCGGCCAGGAAGCCTACGTGCTCATGGGCTGCTACGGGCGCGGCGGCACCGGCAGCGCCGGCCCCGTGCAAACCCTGGACGAGGGCCGCGTAACGGTGCCCGCCCGCCTCTGGAAGGTCGTCGTCTTCCTCCCCAACGGCCCCAACGACTTGCAGCGCATCGCCGCCGGCCAGGCCCGCGTCGTCGCCATCGACACGCCCAACGACAACGCCCTCAGCCCCGACTGGAAGCAGTACCAAACCACCATCACCAAAATAGAGGAAGCCACCGGCCTAGACTTGCTCAGTGCCTTGCCCAGCGCCGCCCAGGCCCGGCTGGCGGAATGAGTTGGTGGTTTCTCGTTTCTTGTTTCTCGTTTCTTGTTTCTTGTTTCTGATTCTCAGCGCCCCGAACAAGCAACAAGAAACGAGCAACTAGCTCTCCCAGGCCACGTAGGCCCGTTCCAGCGGCACCACGTCGGCTTCGCTGGCGCTGACGTCGAGGTAGGCGATGCCGCCGCGCGTGTCGCGGTCGGTGCTGCGCCAGAGCAGGTCGATGAGCGGGTCCATGCGCTCGTCGAACGACTTGCCGGCCGCCCAGGGGGCCACCACGCGCACGGCGTAGGTGCCGGTTTCCACGCCCGGAAACTCGTTGTCGAAGCGCACGATGCGGAAGGGCAGGCCCTCGCGCTGGCCCAGAGCCACGAAATCGGCGAGGCGGCGGGTTAGTTCTGTTCTATCCATTGCAAAAACCCTTCGGGGCCGTTCAAGAAATTGAGGAATCGTTGGGTGTTGGCTTCGTTATCGGCCGTGGGCAGTTGGTAGCGCAGTCCTTCGTTCCAGCTTTCCAACAACTGCCTGTATTTAAAAAACGCCGGCTCGTCCTGTTGCCGCTGCACGTACACGGTTTTCAGCCCCGCCATCACCAGCAACAATACGAGGTTGTGGGTCTTCACCAGCTTGCGTAACTCGCTGAGGCCATTGAATTGTTCGCCGGGCGGTATTTTTTCGTCAAAGAGCCAGGGCAGGCCCAGTCGCTCGGCCACCCTCGCCTTCAGCAGCAACTCAACGCTGTAACCGGCCAGGTAAAAGGCCCCGGCCGGGTGGCTGTTATCAGCCAGCACCTGGGCTTCGGCCAGCCGGAGCCACCCCAGGGCACGTATTTCTTGTGGGTTTTCCATCTGCCTTCAAGTTTCGGTCAGCACCGTTTTGAAGCCCGCCAACTGCCCCGCCGCCGTGCGGCCCAGCGCGTAGGCCCGCACCTGCGGGCTGCTGCCCACGCGGTACACCTGCACCCCGTCCAGCTCCTGCTTCAAATACATTTGCAGGGCTTTGAATTTATTGGCCAGGGCCACGTCGCCCAGCACGCCATCGTCGGCGGTGTGGTTGCGGAGAAACTGCGTCAGCTCCCCGGTTTCGACCTTTTCGGCGGGCTTCTCCCCTACCAGTTTGAGCAGCGCGGCATCGGCCAGCGCACCCGCCGGGGCGGCGTAGCTCACGGCTTCGAGCGGCGCGTCCGACTCGCTGACAAAGTAAAGCCCGGCAGTCAGCTTTTGCAGTTGGGCCAGCGTGGCATCGGCAGCGGGCGCGGGGTGGGCGGCAGCTCCGTTGGCGGGCGCTCCTGCCGCTGCCAGGCCGCTGCCGCCGGGCACGTGGGCGGCAATGGCGGCGGCCAGCTCCTGCATCCGCGCCTCGGGCACTTTTATCTTGGGGTTGGCGAAATTCATATCCGCCACCTTATTCATCGGGATGAGGTGGATGTGGGCGTGCGGCACCTCCAACCCAATTACGGCCACGCCGATGCGCTTGCACGGCACGGCCGCCTGCACGCCCTGGGCCACGCGCTGCGCGAACAGGTGCAGCGCCGCCAGCGCCTCGGGGCTTAGGTCAAAAATGTAATCGACTTCCTGCTTCGGGACGACCAGCGTGTGCCCTTCCACGAGCGGCGTAACGTCCAGAAAAGCCAGGTGCTGCGCGTCCTCGGCTACTTTGAAGGCAGGCAGGGTGCCGGCGATGATTTTGGAAAAGATGGAAGCCATATTTTTAGCTGATGGCTATTAGCTGATGGCTGATAGCGGACGGGGGAAGTTTTGCACGTTGCAAACGAAGCCGCTAAGAACGGCAGAAGGATGCCAACTCGCGTCAGCATCCTTCCAAAGCGCCTACCAAAAAGCTAACCGCTACCAGCTAACGGCTATCAGCTAAAAAGTCATCGACTGATTTCCAACACTTCAAACTCCAGCTTGCCGGCCGGGATGGTAATTTGGGCCTTTTCGCCTACCGACTTGCCCAGCAGCCCCTTGCCGATGGGCGACTTGACGGAGATTTTGCCGGCGGCCAAATTAGCTTCCTCCTCAGCCACGAGGGTGTAGTCGAAAATGGAGTTGTTTTTGGTGTTTTTGAGCTTCACTTTGCTCATGATGAGCACCTTGCTCAGGTCCATGTTGGTGTCGTCGAGCAGGCGGGCGTTGCCCACCACTTCTTCGAGTTTCGAGATTTTGAGTTCGAGCAGGCCCTGGGCGTCCTTGGCGGCGTCGTACTCGGCGTTCTCGCTCAGGTCGCCTTTGTCGCGGGCTTCGCGCAGGGCTTCGGCGGCTTCGGCGCGGCCCTTCACTTTGAGGGTTTGCAGGTCGTCCTTGAGCTTCTGCAACCCTTCGGCGGTGTAATAACTGATGGATGACATGGCAAATTGGCGGATAGATTGGGGGAAAGAAAACCGTTCGGCGAAGCCCAAAAAACAAGGAGAACGGCTGGCGCGGCCAACCGTTCTCCCTGGGGTGAGGTTCGGGGCAAAGGTACGGCCGGGGGGGCGGCTTTCCAATTCTGCCCCAGGGCGGCCGGGCTGGTGCGGGGTTTTAGGTGTTGGGTGTTGGGGTTTTTGGTCTCGAACGCCCGGTACTTAAAACCCAACACCCAAAACCTAACACTCAAAACCCCAACCCCCTACCGCCCCAAAAACGCCGCTATCTTGCCCGCCAGCACCTCGTTGATGCGGGCGTAGCTCTGGGCGGTCCAGCCGCCGATGTGGGGCGAGAGTACCACGTTGGGGGCCGTGCGCAGGTAGTCGTAGGTTTGGGTTTGCGCGGGGGTGAGCTGGCCCAGGCGCTCGTTTTCGAGCACGTCGAGGGCGGCGCCGCGCACGTAGCCGCCGCGCAGCCCGCGCACCAGGGCGGCGTGGTCGAGCACTTCGCCCCGCGCCGTGTTCAGGAGCCAGCAGTTGCGCTCCAAGGCGGTCAGCAGGGCATCGTTCACGAAGTGGTGGTTGGCGGCCAAGTACGGAATGTGCAGGCTCAGCACGTCGGCCCGGCCCTGCAATTCGGCCAGGCTCACCAGCGCGGCGTAGTCGTCGGGCGGGCAGGCGGGGTCGGTGTCGTGGGCCAGCACAGTGCAGCCAAAGCCGCTGAGGCGGCGGGCAAAGGCCCGGCCCATGTGCCCGTAGCCGAGCAGGCCAATGGTTTTGCCGCCAATTTCTTCGCCCCGGTTGGCTTCGCGGCGCCACTCGCCCCGGCGCACCTCGCCGTCGGCCCGCACCACGTGCCGCAACAGGGCCAGCAGCAGCCCAATGGCATATTCGCCCACGGCGTCGCGGTTGCCCTCGGGGGCGTTGATGAGCGCGATGCCCGCCCCGGCCAGCGCCGCCTCGTCGATGTTATCGACCCCGGCCCCGGCGCGGGCCACGTAACGCAGCCTGGGGCCGTGCCGCAGCAGCGAGGCCGTGACGCGCACCTTGCTGCGCACCATCAGCCCTTCGTAAGGAAACGCCGCCAGCGCCGCCGGCACCTCGGCCGCCGACAAATCGGGGCAGTAGTTGAGCGGCACCCCAATGGCCTTAAATTGCTGCCGCAACGAGCGGTGCATTTCGTCCACCACCAGGCACACGCCCGCCTTGCCCGTGGGCGACGGCGGCGGGCAGGGTGTTCCTGCTTCAAGGCCGACAGCTTCCATTGCTATTGTGTTAAGAGGACGGGTTGCGGCGGCGAAACTACGGCGCAACGGCCGCCCCCGTACGATGCGCGGCCACGCGGCGGGTCAAATCCACGAATTCGGCCACCCCGAGGCGCTCGGCACGTTGGTCAAACACGGGGTCGGTGGTGGCGTCGGCGGGCAGGCCAAACGGCTTGAGGGCGTTGCGCAGCGTTTTGCGGCGGGTTTGAAAGGCTTGCTTGACGACTTGAAAAAACAGCTTCTCGTCGCAGTCCAGCGCAGCCGTGTCGTTGCGGACCAGCCGCACCACCGCCGAATCGACCTTCGGCGGCGGCACAAATACGTGCGGCGGCACCGTAAACAAGTACTCCACCCGGTAAAACGCTTGCAGCAGCACGCTCAGAATGCCGTAGGTTTTGCTGCCTGGCCCTTCGGCCAGCCGCTCGGCCACTTCCTTCTGAATCATGCCCACCACTTCGCGCACCTGCTGCCGGTGGGCCAGTACCTGAAAAAAAATCTGGGTGCTGATGTTGTAAGGGAAGTTGCCAATGATGGCCAGCGGCCGGCCCCCGAACAGCGCCCCCAGGTCGAGCTTCAGGAAATCGGCTTCGATGGTGCGCCCGCCCAGCACCGGATAATGCTGTTGCAAATATGCCACCGATTCGCGGTCAATCTCGACCACCGACGTCTCAAATGCCTTGTTTTCGAGCAGATATTGAGTGAGGACGCCCATGCCGGGACCAACTTCCACTACTTCGGCCACGTCGGGCGCGGGTTGCAGGCTGCCCACAATGCGCCGGGCAATGTTGGGGTCGGCCAGAAAGTGCTGGCCTAGATGCTTTTTGGGACGAACAGACATGAATTTTATTGTTTAATTGCTTAATTGTTTCATTGCTGAATTGTTGGACGTTCTGGCGGTTGCCCCAGCCGTGGGCGCCGTGTTGTTCCAAGGTCAAAAGAGCAAAAATTTAGCAATGAAGCAATTTAGCAATTTAATCAATCTAGCAATTTAACAAAAACCAGAAACCAGAAACCCGGAACACCCTACCTTGCGCCCTCAAAGCTACTTCCCATCTTTTCGCCCATGTCCTTGCTCCTCGCCCACGCCCCGGCGGCCCCCGCCGCCAGCTCCCAGATTTTCATTGTGCCCGCCGGCCAGGCTACCTTACCAGCCGCCGCCAGCAGTGGCCTTGATGCCGCTGCCGTAGCCTATGCCGAAGCGGCCCTGGCCGCCGAGCAAACCCTGGTGGCCGTCAATCTGTTCGGTAGCTTTCGCTACTTTGTCGTGCGGCCCGCCAAGCCCACCGCCGCCCGCGCCCACGAGGCCCTGCGCCGCGACGGCCACAAGCTGCTGGCCCTGCTCGAAACCGACCGTGTACCCGCCGCTTACCTCACCAACCTGAGCGCCGATGCCGAGGCCGCCCGCGTGCTAGCCGAAAGCCTGGCCCTCTCCGCCTACCGTTTCCGGGGCTACAAAACCGATAAAAAGTCGCTCAAGCCCGCCGTGTTTGCGGCCCTGCACTTGGTGGCCGATGCCGCCACCGCCGCCCAACTCGCCGAGCTTACCGGCCTGGTGGCGGGCGTGACCCTGGCCCGCGACCTCGTAAACCAACCCCTCAACTACCTCAACGCCCAACAGTTAGCCGAGCAGATGCAGGCCGCTGGCGACGTAGCTGGCTTCACGACCGACATCCTCGACCTGGCCAAGATAGAGGCCCTGCGCATGGGCGGCCTGCTGGCCGTGAACCTGGGCTCGCCCGAGCCGCCCACCTTCAGCATACTCGAATACAAGCCCGCCAACGCCCGCAATGCCCAGCCTTACGTGCTGGTGGGCAAAGGCGTGGTCTTCGATACCGGCGGCCTGAGCCTCAAGCCCACGCCCGGCAGCATGGACATGATGAAGTGCGACATGGCTGGCGCCGCCGCCGTGGCCGGTACCCTCACGGCCCTGGCTACCAACAACATTCCGCTGCACGTTATCGGCCTCGTGCCTGCCACCGACAACCGCCCCGGCGGCCTCGCCTACGTGCCCGGCGACGTGCTCACGATGGCCTCCGGCCTCACCGTCGAAGTCCTCAACACCGACGCCGAAGGCCGCCTCATCCTGGCCGACGCCCTGCACTTCGCCAAAAAGTACAACCCCGCCCTCGTCATCGACCTCGCCACCCTCACCGGGGCCGCCGTGCGGGCGCTCGGCACCGAAGCCAGCGCCGTGATGGGCACCGCCGACGCGGCCACCACCCAGCAGCTTATCGGTGCCGGCCACGCCACCCACGAGCGCCTCGTCGAGTTTCCGCTCTGGGACGAATACGCCGACCACATCAAGTCCGACATCGCCGACATCAGCAACCTGGGCAAGCCCGAAGCCGGCCACATCTCCGCCGGTAAATTCCTTGAACGCTTCGCCGACGGCTACCCCTGGATTCACTTGGACATCGCCGGTCCGGCCTTCTTGACCGCGCCCGACAGCTATCGGGGCAAAGGCGGTACGGGCGTGGGGGTGCGGCTTTTGTATGAGTTTCTGACCAAGTTATAAGGGCGGCGCGGGCGGGCGGCTTTTTTGCCGCCCGCCCGCTAATCGTTGAACGGCAGCCCCGGAAAAACACAACAATTAGCGGGCGGGCGGCGAAAAAGCCG
>JANYFQ010000192.1 GCA_025362615.1 Hymenobacter sp.
GCACGTCGAGGTCGCCGGGCGTGTAAGCATCTACCCGGTGGTAGTCCTGCACGGCAATCACGCCGATGATGCGGTCGCCGATGCTCAGGGGCGAGGCCAGCATCACCTCGGGCACCTGCCCGAAAAGAGTGAGCGTGCCGCTGCGCACGAGCTGCTGAAAGTCGGCGTGGGTGAGGTAACGGGGCTGCCCGCCGGCAATGATGTACTCCGATACGCCCGCCGAAAACGGCTGGGCGGCCTGCGGCCGGTTCTGCGGGTACTGGTCGACGTGGTACACGAACTGGAGCTGCGTGCGGCCGTCGTCGCAGAGGGCGATGAACAGGTTGCTGGTTTCGATAATCTTGCTCAGCTCGCGATGAATCGCGCCGTAAAGGCTGGGCAAATCCTTGGCCGAGATGGCCAGGTTGGCAATGCTGTAGTAAACTTTCTGGAGCCGCTCGGCCTTGATGCGGTCAGTGATGTCGTGCAGAATGGCGCGGCTGCTGGCCGGCTGCCCCGGCTCCTGCACCACGCTCATGCTCCCGATGAGGTGGACGGGCTTGCCGGCGCGGGTGAGGAACACGGTTTCGACGCGGTTCACCGGCTCGCCGTCGTAGAGGTTGCGCAACTGGTAGAGCAGCTTGGCTTTGTAGTACGGATGCACCACCTCGGCCAGGGTGCGCTCGGCCAGCTCGGCATCGGAATAGCCGAGCTTTTCCTTCCAGGCCTTGTTCACAAACAGGAAGCGGTTGTCGGCGCTCAGGTGCTGCACCAGGTCCTGGGCGTTGTCGAGAAACTCCTGAAGGTAAGCGCGGTCGTCGGTCAGGGTGCCGGGAGCCTGGCTGCGGTCAGCCAACTCGCGGCCCGCAGCCCACACGCCGGCTGCGGCTCCGGCCGCGTCGTACACGAAGCCGGTTTGCCAGCTCATCAGGCGCAGGCTGCCCGTGCGCGTCAGCAGGGGGCGCTCGTAGTGCGGCAGCAAAGGCTCCTGCACGGCCAGCACCTGCTGGTACGCCTGTTGCCGGAACGCCTGCTCGACGGGCGGCGGAAACGTGCTGTGGTAATTCAGGCCGATAAGGTCGGCCGCAACGTACTCCACTAAATCGGCAAACGTGGCGTTCACCGCCCGGATGTTGCCTTGCGCATCTAATTGCATATAAGCCAAGCCCAAGTGGTCGAGGGCTTCGGGCAACGGGGGCACGGCGATGGGCATTTTTAATTTAATTGTTTAATTGCTTAATTGTTAGTCGTTTTGGATTTGATGTTCTGGGATATGTCCCGCAGTGGGCGCAGTGATGAAACGCAATGGGCGCAGTGCCTTTGTAGCCATAAAAGAGCAGCAATTTAGCAACTCAACAATTTAACAATTTAACAATCAGGCTTGCAAGTTGCATCCCAACGGCCCAACCAGCGGCCTACCTTTGCCCCGTGCCTGCGCCCCGCCTGCTTTTTGCCGTCACCACCGACCTGTGCTACGACCAGCGGATGCAGCGCATCTGCACCAGCCTGGCCCGCGCCGGCTACGCCGTGACGCTCGTGGGCTGGCAGCGGCCGGCGTCGCCGCCGCTCACGCCGCAACCCTACCAGCAATTGCGGCTAAGTGGCTGGTTTCAAAAGGGCAAGCTATTTTATTTGGAATACAACCTTCGCTTGTTTACTCACTTGCTGCGCCAGAAAGCTGACATCTGGGCCTGCGCCGACCTCGACGCGGCGCTGCCCACCTGGGCGCGGGCGGCGCTGGCCGGGCAGCCCTTCGTGTACGATGCCCACGAGCTGTTTACCGAAGTGCCCGAAGTGGTGGGCCGCCCCCGCGTACAGCAAATCTGGCGCTGGATTGAGAACTTCATTGTGCCCCGCGCCCGCGCCCGCTACACCGTCGGCCCGGCGCTGGCCCGGCTTTTTGAGGCCCGCCACGGCCAGCCCTTCGCCGTGGTCCGCAACGTGAGCCAACGGGCTGAACAGCAACTCAAAAAAGTCGAAGATAAATCAACTGCCCCAACACCCAACACCCAACACCCAATACCCAACACCCAACACCCAGGCACCAAACCCTACCTCCTCTACCAGGGCGCCCTCAACGCCGGGCGCGGCCTCGAAGCCTTGCTCGAAGCCATGCCGCAAGTGCTTGGCCGCCTGGTGGTGTGCGGCGAAGGTGACTTGTCGGCCCCGTTGCGGGCGCAGGCGGCCCGGCTGGGCCTGCTGGCTTCGGGCCGGGTCGAGTTTCGGGGCTTCGTGCTGCCCGATGCGCTGCGGGCCGTTACCGCTGGCGCAGCCGTGGGCATCATGCTCCTCGAAAACATCGGTCTGAGCTACTACTACTCGCTGGCCAACAAGTTCTTCGACTACGTGCAGGCCGGCATTCCGCAGGTCGTCATCGACTTCCCGGAGTACCGCGCCCTCAACGCCGAGCACGAAGTGGCCACCCTCCTGCCCGACCTCGACCCCGCCGCGCTCGCCGCCGCGCTCAACCGCCTGTTGCCCAACGGCGATGCCGCCTACCGCCAGCGCCTGCAAACCAACTGTGCCACCGCCCGCGAGGTGTGGACGTGGGAGCGGGAAGAAGCGGTTTTGCTGAATGTGTACGCGGGGGTTTTGGGGCGGTGAGGCGGTCAAAAACTCCCCTCCTCAGACGAGGAGGGGACGTTTCAGCGAAGCTGAAACTGGGGTGGTTGACCGCGTATGCTGCCCTGGAACACCTCGCGTGACCGCCGTTGAACACCTCGCGTAGTGCCCACCAACGTCATTCCCGCGAGCGCATACGTTTCAACCACCCCAATTTTCGCTGCGCGAAAATGTCCCCTCCTCGTCTGAGGAGGGAAGTTTTTTGACTCCCAGTCCCCAAAAAAGTGCTTCCCCCCGAAATCCTCGCCCGCCTCACCCCCACCGCCGCCGACCCGCGCCCGGTGCTCCTGGC
>JANYFQ010000197.1 GCA_025362615.1 Hymenobacter sp.
AAGCGGTGTCATGTTGGTAGTCAAGTGGTTTGTAGAAATCCCAAACCGCGAAGCGGTGGCACCTGTCAAGGGCGGGAGGTGTCACCGCTTCGCGGTTTGGGACTGACCTTCATACCGTTACTACCAATATATCACCGCTTCGCGGTTGGCAGGTTTCACCGAGTGCGTAAGTCCTAGAATTATGAATTATGAATCCAGCGACGTGACGGCAACAAGCTCTTGCAACTTCCAAGTAAACTTCATAATTCATAATTCATAATTATTTTTTGCTCCTCCTCCTCGACAACTTTGATTCTTTCACCCACACCCTGGCCGATTACCTCCGCCAATTGGGGGCCGAGGTAGAAGTGCGCCGCAACAATACCCCGCTAACCGCGCTGCAAGCCTTGCCTTTGCGGGCCATTGTGCTCTCGCCGGGGCCGGGCACCCCCGGCCAGGCCGGTGTGATGCCCGCCGCAGTGGGGTATTACCACGACAAACTGCCGATGCTGGGCGTGTGCCTGGGCCACCAGGCGCTGGGCGAATTTTTTGGGGCCACCCTGCGCCGCGCCGCCCGTCCCATGCACGGCAAGGTATCCGAAATCAGCGTTGATTGCGCCGACCCCCTGTTTGCTGGTCTGCCTGAACAACAAGTGGTTACTCGCTACCATTCGCTGGTGCTGGCCGAGCCGCTGCCCCCCGTTCTGGTGCCGCTGGCCCGCACCACCGATGCCGCCGCCGAGCTGATGGCCCTGCGCCACCGCACCTTGCCACTCCACGGGGTGCAGTTTCATCCCGAGGCGCTGCTGACCCCCCACGGCCTTGCGATGCTGGCCAATTGGCTACGTTGTTGTAGTATTGTCTGACTGGGACCTGACTGGCGCTGGCCGCAAGCCAGTGCCAACTGCCGTTTTTTAGGCGAAGCCCCATCCGCGCCGGCGCTGATGCAACCTCACGCCCCGCGCTCGGTTCCTGCTTGGTAGCAGCAATCAAACCTTGCATATTTCGTTTAGAAGCCCCACTGCTGCCCCCAAAATCCGCGCAATTCGCTAAAATCCGATAAATCTGTGGTCCAACGTCACCTCCAAGATTACGCCTACATCGACGAAGGCACCGGACCGGTGCTGCTGCTGCTGCACGGGCTTTTTGGCACGCTTAGCAACTGGCAGGGCGTGGTGGAAGCGTTCGCCACCGACCACCGGGTCATTATTCCGCTGCTGCCGGTTTACGAAATGCCGCTTGCCCAGGCCGGGGTGCCGGGCTTGGTGGCCTACGTCGAAGGCTTTGTGGCGGCCGTGGGCTTGCCGCCCACGTTCGCTGTGCTGGGCAATTCGCTCGGCGGTCACATCGCGCTGGTGTACGCCCTGGCCAACCCGGCCCGCGTCAGCCAACTGGTGCTCACGGGCAGCAGCGGGCTGTTCGAGGACGGCATGGGCGGCTCCTTTCCCAAACGCGGCAATTATGAGTACGTGCGCGAACGCGTCGGCTACACTTTTTACGACCCCGCCACGGCTACCAAAGAGCTGATTGACGAAGTGTTCGAGGTGACGAACTCCAACTTTAAGTGCCTGCGCATCATTTCCATCGCCCGCTCGGCCCAGCGTCATAACCTGAGCAAAGAACTACCCCGCCTCAACATCCCGACGCTGCTGGTGTGGGGCCTCAACGACACCATAACCCCGCCGCCCGTGGCCCACGAGTTTGCCCGGCTGCTGCCCCAGGCCACGCTGCGCTTCCTCGACCACTGCGGCCACGCCCCCATGATGGAGCGCCCCGAAGCCTTTAACCGCTACCTGCGGGCATTCCTCGAACCCGTGCCCGCGCCGGCCGTTTCCTGAACGGCGGCCCGGTTCTTGCCCCTTGCCGGCCCCGCGCACCCCCCTTAAATTTCTGACCAAGTGCCGGAGCTGCCGTTAGTTTGTTATAGAATAGAAATGGTCAGCAGATTGCGCCCCAGTATTTATTTAAAAATCTACCCTAGTTTATAATCCATAATTCATAATTAAAAAGCCGATGTCTGCTTTGCTCGCCGAAGACCTGCTTAATGAAATGATTCCGCCCCTCAAGGGAACGGACTCGACCGGCAAGGCGGCCCGCTGGCTCGATGAGTTTCACGTTGCGCAGTTGCCCGTCCTCGACCAGCAGTTTTACCGGGGCTTGGTGACGGAAGCCGACCTGGCCGACTTTGACGACCCCGCCACGCTGCTCTCGGAATTGCCGCTCGGCTACCGCGATGTATTCGTGCGCCCCGACCAGCATTTTTACCGCGTGATGGAGCTGGCCATCGAAAATAAAATTCAGCTCGTGCCCGTCGTGGACGAGAACCGCGCCTACGCCGGCGTCGTCACCATCGCCGACGCTTTGGCTGCTTTTGGGCAGCAGCCCATCGCCTCGGGCCAGGGCGGCATTGTGGTTCTGAGCATGGAAGAGCGGGATTATTCGCTCTCGCAGCTCAGCCGCTACGTAGAAGAAAACAACGCCAAAATCCTCTACGCCCACGTGGGCAAAGACGACCTTGACCCTTACCGCGTCCGCGTCACCCTCAAGCTCAACACCGACAATCTGGCCCGCATCATCGCCACGCTCGAACGCTTCGGCTACTCGGTTACGGCCCAGTTCAGCGGCTCGGCGGCCGTCAGCGACGACGAGCACGAGCGCTACGATGCCCTGCTGCGCTACTTGAGCGTATAATTTTGCGGGCATGAATGCACAGTCGCTCATTACAACTTGTAGCGCGAAGCTCCTGCCCACGCTTCGCCCCGCGTTGAACAGTTGCTACTATAAGGCAGGCAACGCGAGGCGAAGCATGGACGGGAGCTTCGCGCTGCAAGCGCTGTAGCAATGCTGCCGCTGCTACTCCTCACGGCAGCCCTGCGGCTGACGGCTCCCGCGCTCGCGGCCCCGCCCGACACCCTGCTGCCCCCGCCCACCGTCGCCCCCGCCGACACACTGGTCCGGGTTGATGCCTGCCCCGGCCAGGCTACGGCCCGCATCGGCGGCATCGTGTTTCTGGGCAACGCCGTTACCCGCGAACGCATCCTGCGGGCCGAAATTGATTTACACCCCGGCGACACCTTGGCCCTCAACGATTTGGCGGCGCGGCTCGAAGCCAACCGCGCCCGGCTTTTCAACCTCCAGCTTTTTCATTCGGTGCTGGTGCGGGCCAGTTGCGGCAGCACCGGGGCGCTCACGCTGCTGTTTGTGGTGCAGGAACGCTGGTACACGTTTCCGGTGCCCATTTTCTCGCTGGCCGAGCGCAACTTCCGGGCCTGGTACGACCGCCCCGACCGCTGGCAGCGCCTCGATTACGGCTTGCACCTGGTGCGCACCAACTTCCGGGGCCGCAACGAAACCCTGACCACCAACCTGCAATTCGGCTTCAACCGCAAATTCGACTTATTTTACGAAGCGCCCGGCTTTGGCCCGCGCCGCCGCCTGGGCCTGGGTTTGAGCACGTCGTACTACCAAAGCCACACCCTCGATTACGCCACCGTCGCCGACCGCCTCCGCTCGGTGCGGAGCGACGACGGGTTTCCCATTCAGCGCTTTTTTGTGAGCGGCGGCTTGCGCCTGCGCCACACGGTGCAGTTGCTCACCGCCTTCGACGTGGCCTACCACCGCCAGCAAATCGCCGATTCGGTGGCCTACTACAACCCCGGTTTTTACCTCGGCCGCACCCAGCGCGAATTCGTCGATTTCACCGTTGTCAGTACCCACAACCGGCGTAACACTTTCGCTTACCCGCTCACCGGTTCCTTTGCTCAGATAGCCTTCACGCAGCGGTTTTTTCTGGATGGGCACACCCCCGCCAGCAGCACCCTGCGCCTGCGCTACGCCCGTTACCTGGCGCTTGGCCACGGCTTTTACTACGCTGCCGGGGCCATTGCCCAAACCCGCCTAGCCCGCGCCCTGGCGTACCCCGACAGCCGCGCCCTCGGCTACGATGCCTACCTGCGCGGCTACGACGAGTACGTTATCGACGGCCGTCACTTCGGCCTCGTGCAGCAGGGCGTATCTTACCGCCTCTTCCGGCCCAATGTGTTGCATCTGCCCTTCTCCCGCAATCCCCAAATCAACACCATTCCGTTCGTCGCCTACCTCAATCTGTTCGTGGATGCGGGGTACGTAGCCACCCCCAATGTGCCAGCCTCCAACCAACTGCCCAATACCGTGTTGCGCTCCGCTGGCTTAGCATTGCATCTCGTTACCTATTACGACCGCGTGTTTGTGCTCGAATTGAGTCGCAACGGCCTCGGCCAAACCGGTTTCTTTCTGCGAAGTAATTTTCCGATATAATTGCTGAATTGTTAAATTGCTGAATTGTTGACCGGCGAATGCACCTGTCCCGCAGTGGGCGCAGTGTCGTTCCAAGCAACGCAGAACGGCTAACAATTCAGCAATTTAACAATTCACCCCCAATGAAAATCGTCATCCTCGGCAAACCTTTCGACGACGACGCTGCCCCTCACCTGCAAGTTTTGCTCGACGATTTGGCGGCGCGGCAGGCCGAAATCTGCATCCATGAAGCTTTTTGCGGCTTTTTAGGCGAGCGCCTGCGCTTGCCCGCAGGCACGACGACCTTTCGGCGGGCCACGTCGGCGGCGGCGTTACGGGGCTGTAATTTCGTGCTTAGCATTGGCGGCGATGGCACCCTGCTCAACGCCGTTACGTACGTCGGGGCGCTGCAAATTCCCATTCTCGGCATCCACACTGGCCGCCTGGGGTTCCTGGCCACCATCACCCCCGACCGTATTACCCAAGCCATTGAGGCCCTTTACAAAGGCCATTTCGTCATTGAAGAGCGCAGCCTCATCCGCGTCGATACCGACCCCGACGTGTTCGGAGCCCTCAATTTTGGCCTCAACGAGTTTAGCATCCTCAAAAGCGACACGTCGTCCATGATTGTAGTCCATGCCTACATCGACGGTGAATATTTGAACTCCTACTGGGCCGATGGCCTCGTCATCGCCACGCCTACCGGCTCTACCGGCTATTCGCTCAGCTGCGGAGGGCCCGTGATGCTGCCGCAAACCAACAATTTCATCATCGCGCCCGTATGCCCCCACAATTTGAACGTGCGCCCGCTCGTTGTTTCCGACCAAAGCGTGCTCTCGTTCGAGATTGAGGGGCGCGGCAGCAGCTACCGGCTGTCGCTCGATTCGCGCTCTCTCCCCATAGATGCGGGGGTGCAGATGGCCGTCCGGCGCGAAAATTTCAACGCCCGTCTGGTCAAACTCAACCACGTCAATTTTCTTTCTACCCTGCGCAGCAAGCTCAATTGGGGGCTTGACCGTCGAAATCCGGCCGGGGTGCAAGTGTAAGTGCGTGTTAGGAAGATGTGAAATTTCAGGGCAAAAACTTTTTTGTTCCCAAAAACTCGTACTTTTGTCTTCGTCAGGAACCGCGCCCTTTTTAGTAAGTGGCCTTCACTGCTTCGGCTTTGCTCTAAAAACATTCGTTGTCATATGAAAAACATTTTCACGTATTCGGCGGCGGCCGTGTTGGGTTTCGGCCTTTTAACGGCCTCCGAGGCCGACGCGCAGCAGTTCAGCAAGCGCAAGAAGTACAACACCATCGGTTTCAGCCTGAACGCCATGAACTATTTTGGTGACTTGGTTTCCCAGACCGATTTCACCAGCTTCCGCTTCGGGGCTACCCGCCCCAACGTGGGCATCAACGTCACCCGGCGCTTTTACCCGCGTATCTCCGGCCGTTTGGCCTTGTCATACGGGCGCATTACGGGCGACGATGCCCTGGCTGCCAGCCAGACCGACCCCGATGCCAAGTACCGCTACAACCGGAACATGAACTTCAAGAACGACATTCTGGAAGCTTCGGGCGTTGTAATCTTTGACCTGATTGAAAACCGCAACAACTACCTCAAGCGCCCGGACTTTGTGCCGTATGTATTTGCGGGCGTTGCCGGATTCTACCACAATCCCAAAGGCACGAAAGCCGACGGTACGGTAGTTCCTTTGCAGCCACTGGCTACTGAAGGTATTAAGTACAGCCTGGCGCAGTTTTCGTTGCCGTTTGGCGGCGGGGTGCGCTACCGCATCAACCGTAATTTTGATGCCAGCCTGGAAATTGGGTGGCGCAAGACGTTCACTGATTATCTGGATGATGTCAGCGGAACCTATGCAGACCCAGCTAAGCTGACCAGCCCGGATGCGGTGTATTTCGGTAGCGGCATTACCCGAAGCGTCCAGAGCCCCATACCGGGTTTTGACGGCTTTACCTCGCCCGGCAGCTCGCGTCGGGGCAAGGATGGCAACGACTGGTACATTGTTACCGGTTTGTCGTTGAACTACATTCTGACCCCAAAAATCAAGAACCCCAAGTTCCGCTAGGTTGCCTCGGGCGGCCTGGGCGGGTTGGAATAACCTAACCCCGGTATCCGATGCTTTTTATTGCTTTTCGTAACGCACTCCCCGTCAGTTTTTTGCTGGCGGGGAGTGCGTTTTTTTGCACCGTTGCGCACGCCCAGCACACCTCCGAAATTGGGGCTGGGTTGGGTGGCCTCGTGTACCGGGGCGAACTGGCTCCGCAGTACCAACTGGACAATAACCGGCCGGCTCTTACGGTTTTTTACCGGCGCGATGTGTCGGTGCCCATTACGGTGCGCGGGGCTTTTACGGCGGGGTTGCTGCGGGCCGACGATGCCCGCGTGACCGACGCCAACGGCAACGTGACGCCGCAGTCGGCCGTGCGGCAGGCACGGTTGCAGGGGCAGGTGTACGAGGTGTCGGCGGTGGCCGAGTACAATTTTCTGGACTATCACAACCGGGCCAACAAGTATCATTCTACCCCGTATCTGTTTGCTGGCGTGGTGGGCTACTATGCCAGCACCAGTGTCAGTACCGGCAACGGCCTGCTTCGCAACCAATTGAACCAGGACGGCGGTATGCTTGGCTTTGCCATTCCGGCCGGGGTTGGCGTTAAGGCGGCGCTGACGCAGCACCTCAACCTCGGGTTGGAGGTAGGGGTGCGTAAGCTCTTCACCGACCAGTTTGACCACCTCAGCCAGCAAGACCCGGCTTTTGTGAACCCCAACGACCCGGATTGGTACTTCTACAACGGCATCAGCCTGTCGTACACGTTCTATAAAATCCGCTGTCCTGACCAATACAAGAAGAACAAACACCTGCTCGACTAGGGGGGCTGCCATCCGCTTGCGCGGCTCTTGTCGTAACTTGCGGCTTATTATACTCAAACCGCAGGAATGGCCGGCCCCGCCGAATTAGACAAAGCGAACATCCCGGCCCACGTCGCCGTCATCATGGACGGAAACGGGCGCTGGGCCAAGCAGCGCGGCGGCTTGCGCGTATTCGGGCACCAAAGCGCCATCACGGCTGTGCGCGAAACGGTGGAAGAAGCCGCCCGGCTTGGGGTTAAGTTTTTGACGCTCTACGCCTTCAGCACCGAAAATTGGAATCGCCCGGCCCTGGAAGTAATGGCCCTGATGCAGTTGCTGGTGCATACCATCCGGCAGGAAACACCCACGCTGCTCAAAA
This sequence comes from Hymenobacter sp., assembly GCA_025362615.1. Classification (GTDB taxonomy): domain Bacteria; phylum Bacteroidota; class Bacteroidia; order Cytophagales; family Hymenobacteraceae; genus Hymenobacter. Next base: position 7,494 of record JANYFQ010000197.1, read on the forward strand.
ACAACGTGCGCCTCACCTCCATCGGCGACATTGCCAGCCTGCCAGCCAATTGTCAGCGCGAATTGGCCGAAGCCACTGCCCTGACTGCCAACAGCACCGGCCTCAACCTGGTGCTGGCCCTGAGCTACTCTGGCCGTTGGGATTTGGCCCAGGCGGCCCGCCGCCTGGCCCTGGCCGTGTCGGCCGGTGAGCTGCACCCCGAATCCGTATCCGAAAACACCCTTGCCGCCTACCTCGCCACAGCCGGAATACCCGACCCCGAACTGCTGATTCGGACCAGTGGCGAGCAGCGCATCAGCAACTTTATGCTGTGGCAACTGGCTTACACCGAGTTGTATATTACCGATTTGTTGTGGCCCGATTTCCGGCAGCAGCATTTTCGGGAAGCCATTGCCGCTTACCAGCGCCGCGAACGCCGCTTCGGCAAAACCGGCGAGCAACTGGCCCAGGCATGACGCAGTTGGTGCAGCGGCGCTGTTAGCCGCCAGCCGGGTGCAACCCCCGCCGCGCCGCGCTGCTCTCTATTCAACACAGAACATTACTACTAACCGAGTTTTTATTTCGTGAAAACATTCATTGTTCGATGGCTACTGGTGCTGGTGGCTGCTTTTACGCTGGTTGTGCGGCCCACTGCCAGTCAGGCCCAGGGCGGTAGCCGCGCTGCAGCCGATGAGCCGCGCAAATACGAGTTGGGCGGCATCACCGTCAGTGGGGCCCGTTACCTCGACCCCAATACCCTCATCGTTCTCACGGGCCTACGCGTGGGCGACCCCATCAGTGTGCCCGGCGAGGAAATTGGCAAGGCCATTCGCAAGCTCTGGGGCCAGGGTATTCTGGGTGACGTGAGCGTAAGCACGGCCCGCATCGAAGGCAACAAGATTTTCCTTGATTTCAACCTCAAGGAGCGGCCCCGGCTGTCGAAGTTCCTGTTCACGGGCATCCGCAAGGGCCAAACCGAGGAATTGACCAAAAAAATAACCCTCATCCGGGGCAAGGTCGTGACCGATGCCCTGCTCAATAACACCCGTGCCCAGGTGCGAAAGTACTTCGTGAACAAGGGTTTTCTGGATACGAAGGTGCTGATAACGCCGCTGCCCGACTCGGCTCTTTCCAACAGTGTCAAGCTGAGCATCAACGTGGACCGGGGCCAGAAAATTCGTATCCACGACATTGTGTTTGAAGGCAATGAAGCGTTTTCGGACCGCAAGCTCAAAGGCAAGTTCAAGAAAACCAAGGAGCGCAAGGCGTGGAAAATTCTGACTTCCGGCAAGTTTCAGAAATCGGAGTACGACGACGATAAAAAGAAGCTGCTGGAGTTTTACAACGGCGAGGGCTACCGCGATGCCATCATTGTGCGCGACACTGTGGAGCGCGACGACAAGGGCCTGACCGTGCGCCTGACCGTGGACGAAGGCCGGCGCTACTACTTCCGTAACATCACCTGGAACGGCAATTACCTGTATTCCGACAAAGTGCTGGCCGGCATTCTGGGCGTAAAGCGCGGGGCGCCGTACAGCAAAGAAACGCTCGACAAACGCCTGCACTACAACCCGACGGGACAGGATGTGGAGTCGCTCTATATGAACGACGGCTACCTGTTCTTCCAGATTGACCCCGTGGAAACCAAGGTCGAAGGCGATTCCATCGACATCGAAATGCGCCTCACCGAAGGGGTGCAGGCCCACATTAAGGAAATTAATATTGCGGGCAATACCAAGACCTCCGACCACGTAGTGCGGCGCTCCATCCGCACCTTGCCCGGCGATAAATTCAACCGCGAGCTGCTCATCCGCTCCAACCGCGAGCTGGCCACGCTGGGCTATTTCGACCCCGAAAAGATTGGCATCAATCCGGTGCCCAACCCCGTCGATGGCACGGTGGACATTAATTATACGGTCGTCGAGAAGCCATCGGACCAGATTACGCTTTCGGGCGGCTGGGGCGGTTTTGCCGGTTTTATTGGCACGGTGGGGCTGGTGTTCAACAACTTCTCCATCCGCAAGGCCGGCAGCCTGCGCAACTGGACGCCCGTGCCGGCCGGCGACGGGCAGCGCCTGGGCCTCAACCTGCAAGCCAACGGTACGCAGTACCAAGCCTATTCCATTTCCTTTACCGAGCCCTGGCTGGGCGGGCGGCGGCCCAACTCGTTCTCCGTCAGTCTTAACCATAGCGTACAGCGCCTGGGCACGAGCTTCGACGCCACCAACGGCAGCTTCATCAAGGTGAACAGCGCCAGCGTGGGCCTGGGCCGGCAGTTGCGGGTGCCGGACGACTACTTTACGCTGAGTAACTCCATCGCCTTCAGCCAGTACCAAACGCAGAACTACACCCTACTGCCGGGCTTTACCACTGGTTTTGCCAACAATATCACCCTCAACACCACGCTCTCGCGCAACAGCATCGACAACCCGACCTACACCCGGCGCGGCTCTGCCCTGACGCTGAGCCTGAACATGACTCCGCCGTATTCTGCTTTCAGAGGGTCGCACCAGAGTGATAACCAGTGGATTGAATTTCACAAATGGATGTTTGATGCCTCGTGGTTTACGCCCATTGTGGGCAAGTTGGTGCTCAACACCCGCGCCCACTTCGGCTACCTCGGCACCTACACCAACCGCCGCGAAATCGGGCCATTCGAGCGCTTCAAGATGGGCGGCGCGGGTCTGGGCTCCAACGGCGGCGGTAACTTTCTGGTCGGTACTGATTTCGTCGGCCTGCGCGGCTACGACGACCCCAACGCAACCTTTGCTATCCCAACGGCCCAGCAAGGCCAGAGCGGTGGCGTAGCCTTCAACAAATACGTCATGGAGCTGCGCTATCCCGTCAGCCTCAACCCAGCCGCGACGGTTTATGTGCTGGCCTTCGCCGAAGCTGGCAACTCCTTCGGCAGCTACAACGACTACAATCCCTACAAACTCTACCGCTCGGCGGGCGTGGGTGCCCGTATTTTCATGTCAGCTTTCGGGTTGTTGGGCTTCGACTACGGCCATGGTTTCGACAGCGTAGTGCCGCAGTCGGCCACCGGTACGCGGCAAGACCCCAACCACTTCCACTTCATCATCGGCCAGCAAATTCGCTAATGCCGCAGCCGCAACGCCGCGCTACGCACCAAAAGGCGCGGCGCGGCGTTGTAGCGCTTCCTTGTTTCTTCTCGACCCATGACGCGAACCCCGAAGGTGGCCGGTGGCCAACCCCTGTTGCTGGTGCTGTTTTTTGCCCTGTTTGCCGCCATTCCGGTGGCTCAGGCCCAAAAATTTGGTTGGATTGAGTCGGAGTTCATCATGACCAAAATGCCCGAATACGCGGCGGCTCAAACCGAACTCAACAAGCTCTCCGACGTGTGGCAGAAGGAAATTGAGGCGCAAAAAAAGGACCTCGACAAGCTTTATCGCAACTACCAGGCGGAGGAAATTGTGCTGACCGAGGAAATGAAAAAGAAGCGGCAGGACGAAATTCTGAAAAAAGAACAGGACATCAAAGCTTACCAAAATCGGCAGTTTGGCTACGAGGGCCAACTTTTCAAAAAACGCCAGGAACTGACCAAACCCGTGCAGGACAAGCTGTTTGAGGCCACCGAGAAAGTAGCTAAGAAGAAGCAGTTGGCCTGCATTTTCGATAAATCCGGCGACCTGACCATGCTTTACACCAACCCGGCGCACGATTACACTGAATTTGTGCTCGAAGAATTGGGCTTGGGGGCCGAAAACCGTAATGCCCCCGGCAAAAAAGGCCCGGTGACAACCGTGGTGCCGCCCAAAGCACCTAATGCCTCGACCGACCCCAATTTTGAGTCCGACTCTGGTACACCGGAACCGGCAACTGGCATAAAATCTGCCAACAAGCCAGTGCGAGGTGCCGGTAAAAGCCCGAAGTAAGTACCTTTGCAGCTTAATTGCTGATTTTTGATTTTTCTCTCTTTGATGAACCCGTTGACAAACCTCCGTCTGGCCTTGGCCGCCGCTGTTATCACTGCCTCCGCCTTTGCTGCTCCGGCCGCTCAGGCCCAGGCCAACCTTAAAATTGGCTACACCAGCGTTCAGTACGTGTTGAGCCAAATGCCCGAAAGCAAGCAAATCGAGTCCGACCTCAAGGCCTACAACGGCCAGCTCGAAGCCCAGCTCAAAAGCAAGTACGCCGATTACCAGGCCAAAGGCGAAGCTTACCAAAAAGGCGAAGCCACGATGACCGACCTCGTAAAAGCCGACAAGCAAAAGGAGTTGCAAAGCCTCCAACAAAGCATCCAGGAGTTTCAGCGCTCGGCCGAACAGAGCCTCCAGCAAAAGCAGCAAAGCCTGCTGAAGCCGGCCCTTGACAAGTTGCAAAAAAACATTGATGCCGTGGCCGACGAAAGCGGTTACACCTATATTCTCAATTCCGACGGCGACAGCCCAGTGCTCCTCCACGGCCCCAAAGACGGCGACGTGTCGGACCTGATTTTGAAGAAGATGGGCATCACGCCCCAGCCTGCTGGTACGCCGCGCACGGCCCCGGCTGCCCAGGCTCCGGTGGCCCCCAAAGCCGCTCCGGCCACTATGCCCGCTGGTAAAATCAAAACCAAGTCGAAGTAAACTGCTTTGAGTTTGGTCGATGACCGGAAAGCCGGGGCGCAAGCTCCGGCTTTTTTAGTGGCCGTATGCTGCCCGACCACTGGCCCAACGCGAGCCGTTTACCGGCCTCAACTTTCCCCCACCCCCATGTCAACCCACCCAGCATACGACGGCCCCGACGAAGAAGGCTCGGATGAGCTTTCGGACGAGCTTTTTGAGCACCACCGCATCGTGACCACGGCGGGCCAGATGATGCTGCGGCTCGATAAGTTTCTGCACAACCAGATTGCCCATACCTCGCGCAACAAGGTGCAGGAAGCCATTCGGGCCAACGCCGTGCGCGTAAACGGGGCGCTGGTGAAGCCCAACTACCGCGTCAAGCCGCTCGACGTGATAACGGTGACGCTGCCCGAGCCGCCCCGCGAAACCAACGTGCTGCCCGAGGCAATGGACCTCGACATTCGCTACGAAGACGACGACCTGTTGCTCGTGAACAAGCCCGCTGGCATGGTGGTGCATCCGGCGTTCGGCCACTGGCAGGGGACGCTGGTAAACGGCCTCACGCACCACCTGCGCAACCTGCCGGTGGGCCGCAACGGCCCCATTCGCCCCGGCCTCGTCCATCGCATTGACAAGGACACGTCGGGCCTGCTGGTCATCGGCAAAACCGAGTTTGCGATGACGCACCTCTCGCTGCAATTCTTCCACCACACCATCGAACGCAGCTACCTGGCGCTGGTCTGGGGTACACCGCCCGGCCCTATGGGCACCATCCGCGGCAACCTCGACCGCAGCGACCGCGACCGGAAAATCCGGGCTGTATTCCCCGAAGGCGGCGAGCGCGGTAAGCCGGCCGTCACGCACTACGAGGTGCTGCAAACTTATGGTCCCGTCACGCTGGTGCGCTGCGTCCTCGAAACCGGCCGCACCCACCAGATTCGGGCGCATTTCCAGCACATCGGCCACCCGCTTTTTGCCGACACCACTTACGGCGGCGACCGCATCCGCGTGGGCCAGAACACGGCCAGCTACCGTGCCTTTGTCGAGAATGTGTTCAAGCTGATGCCCCGGCAGGCGCTGCACGCCCGTTCGCTGGGCCTAGCCCACCCCAGCACCGGCGAGCGGCTTTTTCGGGAGGTAGAGTTGCCCGCCGACTTTGCGGCGGCGCTCGAAAAGTGGGAGGGCTATGCCCGTACGCACGGGTAGCCCAGTGGTCGGGCGAATCCCGCGCAGCGGTTCGTCCGGCCACTGCGGTGAAAACGACTTGCGCCGAGGTCGTTCTGAGGCAGCATACAGCAGTGGCCGGACGAAACGAAGTTCGGCGTAGCCAACCTTCCGGGAATTTACCCGACCACTGACCCCAAATCAAAAACGCCCCGCTGCCATTGGCAACGGGGCGTTTTCTTTGGTGATTAAAGAAGGGTTATTTCTTCTTCTTCGCCGGGGCTTTGGCTGGGGCCTTTGCTGGTGCTTTACCCGCCGCCTTCGGCTTGCCCTTGATGATTTCGAGGGCCGTGGTAGCATCCTTATTGCCGGGGTCCAGCGCCAGTACTTGGTCGTAGAAAGGCTGGGCAGTTACTTTGTCGGCCTTCTGCAAGTTGTAGTAGCCGAGGTAGTTGTTGGCCTCAATCAGCCCGTCGCGGAATTTCGCGGGGTCAGCACCTTCCGCTTTCGAGAGTTCAATGTATTTCTCGTAATACGGCTTGGCGAGTCCGTTTTTCGAATCCTGGTCCTGGTAAAAATTCACTTTAGCACGGGCCAGGTAGCCGGGAGCGTAGGTGGGCTTGGCCGTCAGGATGATGTTATACACGCTGTCGGCCTGGGTGTACTGCTTGTAGCCGGTGAAGGCCGTGGCCAGCCGAAACTGGTCGGTCAGGTCGCCTTTGCAGTTGGTGAGCTTATATTTGTAAACGCCAGCCGCGCCCTTGTAATCCTTCTGATTGGCGTAGATGGCGGCCAGGTCGTTCTGAAAATCGCAGGCTTTGCTGGGGTCTTTGGCAATTATCTTGTTGATGAGCACCAGCGCCTCCGGCCCACGGCCCAGCTTGCTCAAGATTTTTGCCTGGTAGATGTAGTCCTCCGAAATGACTTTTTCGGGCGGCGCCACCTTCATGTACTGTTCCATTGCCGTTCCGGCCCCCGCAAAATCGCCGGTTTCGTAGAGCAGGTACGCCTTGAGGCGGTTCATGGTCAGGTTGTTCGGCTCCGTCACCAAGACCTTGTTTACCTCCGTCAAAGCGTCAGGGTACTTCTTCGTCAGGTACAGAAACGAAGCGTACTGCGCATCAGTGGCCGACGTTTTCTCGGCCAGCCCCACGTATTTCTGGAACGTGCTCAGCGCCAAATCATATTGGTTGGCGTAGTAGTACATATCGGCCAACTCGCGGTACGCCGGGGCATAGCTTGGGTCGAGGTCGATGGCCTTTTTCAGGCTCACCTGGGCTTCGTTGAAGTTGCGCGAACGCACACTCAACTGGCCCTTGCGGTAGTAGGCCAGCGCGTAGCTGGGGTTGGCCGTGGTGGCCCGGTCGAAGCTGTTCATGGCCTCGCCGCCGCCTTGCTCGGTTTTCAGAAAAATGTCGCCCCGCGCTACCATCAGCGTTGGTTCGTCCTTTTTATTGACCAGTTGCGCGGCATCCACGAACGCCTTGGCTTTGGCAATGTCCTTCACTCCCGATTCGGCATACGCTTGGGCGATAAGCGTCAGCACGGCGGCATCCTTGTTTTTGGTAGCTTTGGCAGCGGCATCAAACTGCGCGTCGGCCAGCGAAGTCTGGCCTTTGGCCAACAGGGCACGGCCCAGGGCAATCATACCAACCGGAGTGGTGCCACCGGCTTTATTGAAATAAAACGCGGCCGAATCCGGCAAATCGCGCTTTTGGTAGAGGCGACCCAGCTCATAAGCGGCTTCGGGCGTGTCGGTGGTCCGCAGAGCGGCCCGAGCTTCCGAATAGCGACCGATTTCGATGGCACGCTGGGCGCTCTGAACATTCTGGGCAGTGGCTGCCGTAGTGCCGGTGGCCGCAAGCAGACCGGCCAGCAGTGGTTTCTTCCAGGGCTTAAAATTCATTGGGTTGGAAAGAGTGAAAAAAGCAAGTATAAGACACAAAAGTAAAGCCTCACGAGGCCGAAGCAAGCGGTCGAAACCTAAACTTACTGGCCGTACTACGCAATCAGGCCGGTTACAGTTGATTGGTGGTCACAATCCGGGCCTGCATCTGGGCGGGTAGCAGCCCCGATTTCTGAAAAATGAGCTGGCCGTTTTTGCCCGCCACGAAGGACGCAAAGCCCGTGCCCAGGCCCGCCCGTGCCTCGCGGCTGATGAGGTAGAGGTTGCGGCGCAGCGGGTAGTTCTGCAAATCGGGATGTTCGGCAATTTGCTGGGGCGTTTTTTCGGCCAGATGCACTTGGTAGGGCTGAATAAAATCGTCCACTTTGGGGTTGGGCCGGGCCGTAATGCTGGCCACCCGCACCTTTCGCATGAAGCTCATGGCTTTCGGGTCGTCCTGGTCCGAAATCCAGCTCACGCCCACCACGCCGATGGCGCTGGGGTGCGTGGCCACGTAATCGAGCAGCGCCGGGTTGGAGGTAGCCGCGTAGGCTTTGGGCGTGAGCGCCACTCCACGCGTCACGGAGTCGCGCACGAAGCGCGAGGTGCTGCTCTGGTTGTTGTCAAAAACGACGTTGATGGCACCCAGGGTTTTTCGGCCCGAAACCTGGCTCCATTGGCCGGTTTTGCCGGTGTAGATGTCGCGGAGCTGCGCCACCGTCAGCAGCGAATCGGGGTTGTCGCGGTTCAGCACGATGGCCAACCCATCGACGCCGATGCGGAGGATGCGCGGCGAAATGGTTTGCTTTTGAAACTCGGCCAATTCAGCCGCCGTCAGCTCACGGGGCACCACGGCTACCTTCACCGAGTCGCTCATCAGCGCCTGCATCACCTTTTCTTCGGCCTGAAACGCCATCCGAACGTGCGCCAGCGGGTAAAGCTGGCTGAATGTGTCGAGCTGCGCCTGCAAAATGGGGCCGAAAGTTTCGTCCACGCTCACGGCCACGCGGCCCGTGGTGGCCGTGTCGAGCGAGCCCGGCCCACCGGGGCCGCTGCAAGCTACAATTCCCCCGGCCAGGGCAAACGTCGCGCCGGCACCCACAAGTACAAGCTGCATTGGCTTAGTCATCGGCAATGGTTTTCTTGATGAAATACGTTTTGAAGCCCCGGTAAAACCGCAGGGTACCATAAATAACGAACACCGCTCCCAATACCCGCCGCCAGGTCGGGCTGAGCTGCAGGGCCGCGCCCGCCGCCGAGTGGTCGGCCGTGAGCCAGAGCCACACCCCCAGGCCAAAGTACACCGCAGCCATTAGCAGCGCAAAATAACGCACCAGCCGCTGCGGCGATTTTCCCAATCGTTCTTCTGTGGTGGGTAAGTTGAGCATGGATGAAATGACGTTGACAAAACCGAAGGCCAACGAACGCCTTTTCGGGCCGCAAAGGTTCGTCATAAATTCTTGCCGGTGCAAACCACAGTGGTGGTACAGTCGCTGTGAGGTAGCCTACGCTAGACCCCTCCGGTGGCAGCACAGCTTGGTGGTAAAGCGCCCTACTCGTACTGAAACGTGATGGGCAGCGTGAACCGCACCGGCACCGAGCGCCGGTTTTGCATTCCCGGTGTCCAGGCGGGCATTTCGCGCACGGCGCGGGCGGCGGCCTCGCCGGTGCCATAGCCCAGGTCTTTGATGACGGTGACTTCCGAAATTGCCCCGTCGGCCCCGACTACGAACGTGAGGTAAACCTTGCCGGCGATTTGGTTGGCCAGCGCCGCGCCAGGGTAGCGCAAATGCTTTTGCAGGTAGCGCCGCAAGGCATCCTGTCCGCCCGCAAATTCCGGCATCCGCTCCACGTAGGTAGGCACGACGCTGGGCGCGGCCACCGCTGGTGCGGCCGAATCTGTGCCGGGGCCGCCTTTGCCGCTGGCCGTGGCGTGGCCGCTGCTGCCGTCGGGGTTGCCGCTGCTGGTGCTGGTCGTGGGGCCGCTGAGGCCGTTGTCCTGCGGCAAATCGGTGGGCTTGGGGGTGAAAGTTATTTTTTTGTCGGCCACCACTTCGGTGGCAATGTCGCTGTGCGGGCGCACCGTAACCGCAGGCGCAGCAGCGCGAGCCGTTGGCGGCACCACCACTGGCCGCTCGATGATATCGACCGGTGTCAAGCGCCCGAAGTCATCGTTCGGAATAATGGGGGCCGCCACCACGATTTCGGGGGCAAAGTAGCGCACGACCAGCGGCAGTAGCAACAGCAACGCCGTCGCCGCTACCGTAAGGGCCAGCGCCGTGCCGAGGTGCTGTTTGTAGGAGCGCCGCAACTGAAACGCGCCGTAGGCTTGGTTGCGGCCGAAAAACACAATGTCGTCGAGCGTGCCGACGAGGACGATGGGGGAGGAGGCAGACATGGGATGATGTGCGTTAAGATGAACAAATCGAACCCAAGCCCGGCGGTGGCGCGTCCGTCGTCGCTGGCTTGTGGTCTGCCAACGGCGATGATTGCGGCGTTAGTATATGCCGGGTGAAAAATAATTTTCAGATTAAGATTATTGACGCAGCAGGACACAAAAAAAGTCCCAGCCTTGCGGCCGGGACTTTCCCTTCAATTCAAAAACAGACAAGCAGTAACTTACTGAATTTTGTAGGTCACCGGTACCGTAAACGACACCTTCACTGCCCGGCCATTCTGTTTGCCGGGGCGGAATTTAGGCAGGGTTTTGATGGCCCGGATGGTTTCTTCGTCCAGGCCGTTGATGCCCTTCACGATTTTTACGTCCGATACATCGCCTTGCTCATTCACGGTGAAGCTGGCGAAAACCTTGCCTTCTACGCCGTTGGCTTGCGCCATGCGCGGGTAACGCACCGACTTCTGAATGGCAGTTACGATGGCCCCGAGGCCGCCGCCGCCGGGCAGTTCCGGCATCTGCTCGACGTAGGTGTATACCTTGTTTTCTACTACTTCTTCCACCACCTTATCGCCGTCGCCGGAGAGGTCGGAGAGGTCGGGTGCATCGGTGTTGCCTTTGACCGTGACGGTGGCTACCGTCTTGTCTTTCAGCTCTTCCTGGTCGGGCACTTCCTCTTTTTTCACTTCCTCGTCCTTCGCCACTACGGGCGGCGTGAACTTGATGGTCGTGAGTTTGGGCGGCGGGGGTGGCGGCGCTTCGGGCGGTGGGGGCGGGGGCGGGGGCTTGGTGTCGTCGAGCGGCGGGGCCTCCATCAGCACGTTCTCTTGCAGGTTTTTCTTGTCCTCCTTCGGCAGCCGGTCCTTGAGGAACTGGGCGATGAGGGGGAAGAAAACGAGCAGCGCGAAAACGGCCGTCGCGATAATGAGCGCCCGCGTCACGTTGCGCTGGTATAATCCGCGCAGCACGTAGGCGCCATAGCCCTTGTTGCGGCCCTCAAAAACGATGTCGTCGAGGCTGGCGCGGGCAATT
>JANYFQ010000212.1 GCA_025362615.1 Hymenobacter sp.
CGGCGCAGGGGCCGTAAGCACGGATTCGGACATGGGGAGCAGCGCTAAAATAAAAGAGGCGTTTGACGGCCAACTTGCGCCGTCAAATTACTTCTAAGCTACGCCCCAACCTTCAAACATTGCCCGAAGTTGCCCGTCATCCGACCAGCCGCCTGCCTCTACGGCCGTGTTACCTTTGTGCTGGCCCGCCCCGCCTGCCCGGCGCGGGCCACGTTGCCGCCTGTTTTTTCGCTATGCCCGTTGATTTTTGGAAACTAACCGGCCGCTCCGCGCGGCTTTTTTTGGCGCTTGGGTTGGCGTTTTCGGGCCGTGGGGCCGGCGCTACGGCGGTCGTTCCAATTCCTCCTGACTCGCTGCTGGCCGCCCGGCCGGCCGCCGGACAAGTCGCTCCGCCCACCGACACAGCGGCTACCTGGCCCATTGCCCAGGCCGCCCCCGGAGCTGTCGCCGATACCACTCGTCCCGCCGCCCCGCCCCGCCGCTCGCGCACCAGCGACTACCCCGTGGCCCCCGACGAAACCTGGCACTACGAGCGGCCCCGGCCCTTCCGGTGGCTACTGCACATCGGGCGCGACCTGAAGCAGTTTCCGGGCTATGCGTTCAAAAAGGAAAACACGGGCACCTTCGTGGGGCTGACCCTCAGCTCGGTAGCACTTTGGGCCGCCGACCCGTACATCCTCGACTGGTCGCAGGACGTGGGCAAGCAACTCGGCCTTTCGCCCAAAAGCACCCAGCAGAACCTGTTTCGCATTCCCTTCCGCATCGGCTCGGCCAACCTGCCGCTCGAATTCAACGCCCCCGACAACCTCAACAGCGTTTTTTATTTTCTCGGCGATGGCTACACCCACGCCAGCGTGGCGGTCGGCTTTCTGGCCTACGGCCTGATAAAGCGCGACAACCGCGCCGCCCAAACGGCCTCGCAGCTCGGCACGGCCATCCTCAGCACCGGCGTTATTGTGCAGGCCCTCAAGCGCAGCACGGGCCGCCAAAGCCCCTACGTGGCCACTTCCGACCGGGGCGAGTGGCACCTGTTGCCGTCGTACAGCCGCTACCAGAGCTTCGTGCCCAACTACGACGCCTTCCCCACCGGCCACCTCGCCACGGCAATGGCCACCGTCACGGTCATCGCCGACAATTACCCCGAAAAGCACTTCATCCGCCCCGTGGGCTACGGCCTGATGGGCCTATTGGGCTACTCCATGCTCAACAACGGCGTGCATTGGGCTTCCGATTACCCGTTGGGCATCGCAATTGGCTACGCGTTTGCCAAGGTTGCCGTGTACAACGGCCGCACCCGCGTGGCGGCACCGGGGGCGGGCAATGGCACGGGCTGGGTGGCGCCGCCGCGCCGGCCGTCGCTGTGGGAGCGGGCGCAGCTTTCGCCCTACGTGGCGGGGCCGTTCGCGGGCGTGTCGGCGACGTGGCGTTGGTAATTAGCGGTTTCTGTGCCCCCCAAAAAATGACCGGCCATCGAATACTATTCGGTGGCCGGTCGTTTTAGAGAGGTTGTTTGAAAGCGGCCCGCACTGGCTACTTCACGGTGCGCTTGCCGTTTTCGTCAATCTTGATTTTGGTGCCGTCGGCCATCTTGATTTTCACCGAGCCGTCGTCGCTGCGCTTGACTTTGGCGCCGTTGCCGTACTTGGTTTTGTTGTCGCCGTCGTTTTCGCGCTCCAGCTTGACGACACCCGAACCCTGCCCGACGCGGGCATTGAGGCTGGGTTTGGCCGGGGTTTCGGTCGCGACTAACGTCGTGTACGGGCCTTCGTAGTAGTTGCTTTGGCCGCTGCTGTAGGTATTGTAGAGGCCGTCGTTGGCGAGGGCGGTTTTCACGTCGCGGGTGGCGGCGTCGTTGGCGGCTTTGATGGCGGCGTAACGGCCGGTGGTGTCGGTGGCGTAGCGGGCATCGGCATCGCGCAGGGTGCGGCCCCGGCTGTAGTACACGGTGCGGAGCCGGGCTTTGGCCGCCTCATCGGTCATTTTGAGGTCGGTGGCCACGCGCTCGGCCAGGGCATCGGCGGCGGTGCGGTACGCGGTAGAATCGACGGTGGTCGTGGTGGTCGTCGTCGTCGTGACGGTGGTTTCCGGCGCGGTGGCGTCGGTAGTGGTTTTTTCCTGGGAGCAGGCCGTGGCCAGCGCGGCCGTTGCAGCCAGAAGCAAAGTCTTGGTATTCATGCTAAACAAAGGGTAAATGGGTGGAGGCAACCGGCCCTGAAAAGCGGCCGATGTGGGCCTCATACGGCCGGGCTTCGGGGCGGGTTGTGCGGTTGGCTGCTATGTTTGCGGCGCTGCTTCCCTGCTGCTGCCTTCCACCATCGCCATGAATCCCAACCTCGTAACGCCCGCCAAACCTTCCGCTGCCTTCATCGGCGCTTCGTGGGTGGCCCTGCTCGCGGGCATGGCCGCCTACGGCATCGGCCTGTGGAACGCCACGATGCTGCTCAACGAGAAAGGCTACTACTTCACGGTGCTGATGTACGGGTTGTTCTCGGCCATTTCGCTCCAGAAGTCCGTCCGCGACCAGGCCGAGGGCATTCCCGTCACCAACATTTACTACGGCCTGGCTTGGTTTTCGACCATCCTGGCCATCCTGCTGCTGACGGTGGGCCTGTGGAACGCGACGCTCGAACGCAGCGAAAAAGGCTTCTACGCCATGTCGTTCGTGCTGGCGCTGTTTGCCGCCGTGGCCGTGCAGAAAAACACCCGCGACAGCCGCCTCGCCGGCCCCGCCGAACAACCGCAATCCTAGGGCGTGAGGACAATTAAAAATAAATTATTTATCTAAGCCAGTCAAGAGCCGCTCCAATATGCCAGAATGCCAGGAAGGACATCACGGTTTTATCGTAGCGCGTGGCCAAGCGGCGGTAGCGCTTCAGGCGCCCAAAA
>JANYFQ010000215.1 GCA_025362615.1 Hymenobacter sp.
GGACGCGCTGCGCAAGGCCGTGCCAAAAAAGCCGGAGCCGGTCGCGTAACCCCGCCCACGCCACCGGCCACCAACACCCACGCGGAACCCGCTCCCCCCCACGCCGACGATTGCCCCTGCTGCGACCCCCTGGCCGGACTGCCCGCCCACACCACGCCCCGCATGAGCGCCGCCGACGACGCGTACCTGCGCCGCTTCTACGACGACGGCAACAGCCGGCGCTTCAGCTACGACCACTTCAAGCGCACCCACACCGAGCTGCTGACGGGCATCAGCGAAAGCTGGCCCACGAAGGAACTGGGCACCGAATACGGCCAGCCCGACCACCTGACCCGCGCCTGCTTCGAGGCCGACGTGCATCGCTTTGGCTACGAGAAAACACAGTACCAGGTGCTGCGCCTCAACCAGCTCGTCAAGGATAGTCGGAATTTTGAGGGCTTTCAAACCGAGGCCGCCAAGCTGCTCACCGCCCTCAACGTCCACAAGCTGCGGGCCGAGTACAACAACGCCCGCGCCACCAGCGCCGGCACCGCCCGCGCCCTCGAAGCCACCACCGGCACCGCCGACCCCAGGAACAACGCCCGCTTTGCCCGCTACAAGGCCACCCAGGACGGCAAAACGCGCCCCTACCACGCCAGCCTGCACAACCGCGTCTTCGACCTGGCCCAGCCCGGCTGGCAAGCTTTCATCCCGCCCCTGGGCTGGTCTTGCCGCTGCCAAATGGTGTACGAGGACGACCACGCCGGCCCCGTCGTCACCCCGGCCGAAGCCGAAGACCTGCTCAGTGCCGACGAGGTGACCCGCCTGCGCAAGGACGGCTTCCTGCTCGACCGCCTCGACAAAAAGCAACTCTTCAGCCAGAAGCAAAGCTATTTGAACGGGCTGCCCGAAGCCAACGACCCCGCCCTGCAAATCGGCAAAAGAAAGTACTACGAGCAGGGCCAGGCCCGCTTCGCCGACCTCGACCGCACGGCCCTGCCCGCCGTGAACTTGCCCGACGCAGACCGCCACCAGGCACTGGCCGACTTCAAGGGCGACGACAAAAAACGCACCGTGCGGGTGCTGACGGACTACGCCCAACGGCCGTTGTTTCTGACCAAGAAAGACCTGCTGGGCCACCTCAACAACAAGGACATCGCGCCCGGCGAAGACCGCCAGAAGGTGTACTTCAAGCTCAACGACATCTTGCAAGACCCCGACGAGGTGTATTTCTACGACGACAGCGAGGAGGCGGAAGCCGGGGTGCCGGGCACCCAAAACGCCAAGCTCACTTACGTGTACCTCAAGTTTTACCGCGACGAAACCCTGGCCACCGTGGTGCTGTGGGACAAAAAGCAGCCGCAACAAATCAAGACTTGGTATCCGGTGAAACAAGGCCAGGAAGATGAACGGCGGCGCGGCTTGCTCGTCCACAAAAAATAAGCGAACAACCCCCCATCACTGCACCCCGGTTGCCCGAAGCCGGCCCCAATTAGCCACTGTGTTGGGCGATTGCTCGCTGTTTGGTAAATGGCCCTCCTTGCAACCGGCCAAAGCCGGCCCCGCGAGACTTGCACCTATTCAGGCCGCCAGGTAAACCGCTTAGGTCAGACCCTTACGGGCCACCAGACTCCACCAGGAACCGGTTTGCTTCCCCAAAGATACGCACAAAACCCCCGTTAAGATGGCGTTTCAAGGCCCTAAAATTCCCTTCGAGTCGTTTCTGCGCAACTACAACGACTTCCGGCTGCGCCGCTGGCCCCGCCTGGTGGGCCGTACCCTGCTGGCCGTGTTTGACGAGAACTTCGACCACGGCGGCTTCACCGACAAGGTGTTCATCCGCTGGAAGCCCCGCAAGAACGACACCGAAAACCGGGGCCGCCGCCTCGGCGACGGCGGCCGGCAGCAGGGCCGCGCCCTGCTCATCAAAACCGGGGCCTTGCGCCGCTCCCTGCGCATCAATTACGCCCTGCCCAGCACCGTGCATCTGCTGGCCGGCAGCCCGGATGTGCCCTACGCCGGCATCCACAACGAAGGCGGCCCCATCACCGGCACGGCCTCCGTCCGCAGCTTCGAGCGCACCGTCAAGGGCAAGGCCCAAACCGTCAAGGCCCACACCCGCACCCTCAACATCCAGATGCCCCGCCGCCAATTCATGGGCCCCAGTGCCAAGGCCACCGACCGCCTCGAACGCCAGTTTTTTGCCGAGCTCAACAAGCTCTGGGAACAAGCCTAACGCCTCATTTCCGTCCCCTCATGCGTATTATATCCGCCGCCTACCAGCACCTGGGCACCAAGCTGCTGGCCGAAGTACTCGACAACCAGGCCGCCCCCGCGCTGCACTTCGCCGACCTCTGGTACGAGCAAACCGACTTCCCCGAGCTGGCCGAAGCCATCGATTACCCCGCCGTGTTCTTCGATTTTGCCGCCGACACCACCACCAGCATCGGCCGCTGGGAGCAGAACGTGGCCTTGAACACCGACATCTACGTGGCGGTGGACACGCTGGCCGACACCGCCATCGGCTCGCCCGAGCGCCCCGCCGGCTTGCACTACCTGGAGCTGTGCGCCCGCGTCCACGAATTACTGCAAGCCTACCAGCACCCCAGCTGCGGCAACCTCGACCGCGTGGGCTTCGTGCGCCACAACGCCCGCACCAATTTGCTGGTGTACCGCCTCAGCTACACCAGCCAGGTCATCGATGCGTCGGCCACCGAGGCCCGCCGCCCCACCCGCCCCGGCACCGGCGCAGCCTTTCAATTATAGCCCGCTCGCTTGCCGCAAGGCCCTTTCTTCACTAGCTTTGAAACTTCCTCTCTATCCATGCGCAACCCCGAATTACAAGCCCAGCGGGAACGGGCTATTAAGGATGCCTTCGCCGCACTGGTAAAGGAGCGTAAGTACAGCCACGAGTTCATCGCCGACCAGGTGGCCCTGCGGTATTTCCTGACCGCCAACACGGTGAAGCGCATCGTGTACGGCGAATACGAGGCCAACCGCCAGCGCAAGGCCGAACGCGCCCGCCTGCTGGGCCGCGCCGCCTGAACCCCACCGGGCACAAAAAAAGGCCGCCCGGTGGGGCGGCCTTTCTCTTTGGGCGGGGGTGCGGGCTGGGCTATTCCACCACAAATCGCTGCCCGGCCGTGGTGCCGGTGGCTGTTTCCACTTGGTAGAGGTACACGCCGGGCCGTAAATCCTGCGTCGTCAGGGTCAGGTGGTCGGTGTGGCTGTCCACTTGGTAAGTGGCCGCCAGTCGCCCGGCTACATCGTACACCCGCACCACGCCACGCCCGCCCGTGGGCAGTGTGTAGGGAAGCGTCACCGTTTCGCGGGCCGGATTGGGGTACGCCCCGGCTACGTCGGGCAAGTTGGGCGTAGTCGCCCGCAGCGCCAGACGGCCCGGCAGGCTGTAAATGCGCGTAAACTCGCGGATTGGAGCGCCGGCTGGAGAACCATATAAAAAGCCCCCTTTCAAAAGCTTCGCTCCAGCGGACGTGTTGTAGATGAAAATTTGATTGGTTGAGTCAAAGGCAATAATCTGAGCGCCAGATTGCGAGCAAATTATCGTTTTGGATAAATTTACTGCGCTGTTGTAATAGGTAGCGACAAATTCCACGGTGTTTGCGTCGGTGTCGAATAGCGCATCCGATACGTAATCAGCACGGCCAAATACGTAACCTACCCCTGCTGAAGGGGCAGTAAGTTGCCGGTAAATGGAATGGTTCAAGTTGTACAACACAACTTGGTTGGCGTTTACAGCATCCGTCAGGGAGTACTTGTAATCGCCGTTGTTCAGGCGAATTACCGTTCCTCGTCCGAGATGGGTGCGCTCCAGGGTAATCTGGCCCTGAGCGGTGGCCGCGCCCGCCAGCACCAGGCCGGCGGCAAGTAGTAAATGTTTCATGGGGGGGGTAAAAAAGGGTTGGGGGGTTTGAAAAGTCGACGGTTATCCGCCGTAAAAGTAGCATTATGGCTGGCTTATTCCGGCCCCACCCACCGCTGGCGCTGCCCGTCGAAGCGCCAGCCCAGGCCCCGCAGGTGCGCCCGGTACTGGTTCAGCTCCTCGGCCCCGAGCTTGGCCGCGAACTCCTGGCTCCACTGCCCCGGCCAGGCCCGCACCCTGGGCTGGTGCGCCGCCCGGATGGCCGTCATGATTTCCGTCAGGTACTTGTTGATGGCCGTGAGCGCCGTTTGGCGCTGCAAAAACGGCGGCACGTGACCCCAGTTGGCCAGCAGGTACTGCCAACTGGCCAGCGCCCCGGCGTCGGTCTGCTCGCGGCTGTGTTCGCGCAGGTAGCCGATGATGGCCTTCAGCGCCAGGCCCTGCCCGCCGTCCAGGCGGGCGGCCAGGCCCGTGGTGGTGCGGCACCACACCCGGTACGCCTCCTCGAATTGCTTGTACAGGGTGCGGGCTTCGGGCGTGGGCACGGGCACCGCCGAGGCCGGCCCCGCCAGGGGCTGCCGCAAGGCCGCTTGCAGGGCCACGAAAGCCGGGGCATCGTCCCCAAAATTGACAGCCTCCAGCACCGCGTCCAGGTTGCGAAGCAGGGCCTCGACGGTGGCTGGGCTCAACGCAAAAACGTGCTTTTTCATCGGTTGCGCTTGGTTTGGTTGCGGTACATCTGCTCCACCTGCGTCACCACGGCGGGCAATTCCGAGCGGTAGAGGAAGTTGAGCCGCACCTGGCGCGGGTTGTTGCTGCCTATTTTCTCGATGAAGCCGTCGATGCGGCCCCAGTCGGGCTCGCCCTTGCCGTCTTTGTAGCCCAGCAGGCACAGGTGGTGAATGATTTTGCCCCGCATGGGCTTGCACAACTTGTTGTGCTCGTCGGCCAGGAAGCGCAGCAGCCCGGCGGCCTCGGCCGGGGCCAGGTCCTTCGAGCTGGTGGTGCGGTCCTCGCTGAAGGCCGCGCACAGCGCCGCCTTCGCGTCGTCGTCGAGGTGCAGTTCCTTTAGCAGCAGGTGGTAGCGGCGGTTGTCGGCGGCGTTCATGGCTCAGTATGTTAAGTCCGTCCAGTGAATGAGTTGGCCCGTGAAGGGCAAGGAATCGAAGAATGAGAAAAGTGAACCCACGCTACCAAATCCGTCCCGATTAGCAAAAGCTTGTTTCTCTGCATCGGCCAGCACCCGCCCATCCACAATGATTTGCCAGTCTGCTGTAAGCCGCACCTGTTGCACCGTTTTCGCTATATCGTCCACTCGAAACTTCCACATATCAGGCCGCCGTGCGTTGGCGTAGAACTGAATGCTCAAGCCCGCCCGCCAGCGGCTACCGGCGCGGATGGAATGCACCTTCGTGCCGTCCACAATCGGCGACACAAACTCTTTTTTGAAGGCTAAAATCATCGTCGTATTACCTTAAAAGTGAAGCCTCTTCCGCCAGCGGCAGCAGCGCCACCCACGTCACCGACGTGTCGCTGCCCGCCGTGGGCGCAAACGGCCGGAACCCCAGCCGCCGGTACAGGCGCTGCGCCGGCTCGTTGGCGCAATGCACGCTCAGGCCCAGCGTGGGCTTGCCGTGGTCGGCGGCCACGTCGGCCGCCAGCCGCAGCAGCGCCTCGCCCAGCCCCCGCCCCCGGCAGGCCGCCGCCACAAACAGCGAATGCACGAACCCGCCCGGCTCGCGCAGCCGCAGCCCCAGGCTGCCCACCAGCCGCCCCTGCCAGCGCACCGTCAGGCACGCCCCCGTCACGTGGTCGGCGTCGATGGCCGACTCCAGCACGTCAAATTCCACCGCCGCCGGGGCGGGGTCGGGGGCGGGGGTAGCAGCCGGGGGCGGGGTGGCCGCCGCAATCTGGGCGCAGCGTTCGCGGATGGTCATCGGGTGGCTCGAAAAAAGTTGCGGTAAAAAAATCAGTGCCCCTGGGCCGGGAGTCGAACCCGGCCTGCGACCGTCCAGGGCGGGCATTCTCAGGCATCGCCCGAACGGGCCAAGTCGGTTTCGGCCGTGTTGTAGCGGGCCTGTACCTCGTCCAGCAGGTCACTCATCAAGTCGCGGTAGTCGGTCAGCGGCAAGTCCGCGCTCTGCTTGGTGATGCAATCGAAAATCTTTTCCAGGGCTTCTTCCATCGGGTTTCAGGGGGTGGTTAAGGGTTGTTAGAAGCGTTCTAAATCCACAGCAGCCAGGCCGCCGCCGCGCCCAGGGCCGCCGCCAGCTCCACGGCGGCGGCTATTTTGCCGGCCGGCACCGCGTAGGCCACGCCCAGGCGGTACAGCCATTCATCAAACCAGGCCGTGGTGCCGGCGTACCACCAGGGCAGCCCCAGGCGGAGGTTGAAGCTGATGTCGAAGACCAGCGCCACCACGGCCCCCATCAGCCCGAAGGCCACCGCCCCGGCCCACCAGCTGCCGCTGGCCACCAGCACCACGCTGCTGGCCAGCAGCACTGTTTCGAGCCGCTGCCGGAAGCCCACCCGGTGCCAGCGCAGGTTGCGGTACTCGTCCAGGGCACCGGCCACGGTGGTCGGGGGCAACTCCCGGAAGCGCCGGGCGGCCAGCTCGTCGCGGTGCGCCCACTCGTCGGCCAGCCACCCGGCCACGCCCACCATCACCAGCGCCGCCAGCCCCCGGCCCAGCACGGGGCTGCCGTGCAGGGCGGCGGTCAGGTCCGGCCCCAGCGCCTGGGCCAGGCTTGCCAGCCCGCTCATTGGCGGGGGCGCGTGACGTAGGCCGCCACGGCGTTGAGTGCCAGCAAAGTACCGCCCACGGCCAGCATCAGCCAGGCCCCGTCTTCGGCACCGCCGCACAGCAGCCACACCACCGAGCCGACTATCCAGCAAATGATGAAAAAATAAAAGCCCTTGCTGTACTTCGCGTCGCGGGCCTGCGATTTCAAAAACTCGTTCTCGTTGGTGGGCATGGGGTTGGGTTGGGGGTTGAAGTAGAAAAAGTGAGTCATTTCACGCCGAAGCGTTGCCCCTGGGCCGGGAGTCGAACCCGGCCTGCGACCGTCCAGGGCGGGCCGCTTATTTTTTGAGGGTGATGAGGAACTGCCGCTCGCGTACCGGCCCCGTCAGGCCGATTTCCGTTAGCTTCTCCGTCAGCTTGGGCACAATGCCCCACGCTTTGAGGACGAGCTTCTCGTCGTAACTCTCCTTCACGGCCGTGGGCAGCAGCTTGCGGATGGCCGCCACCACGGCCGCCGTGCGGGCGGGTTCGGCCGGGGCCGCGTCCAGGCTCCAGCCCAAGCGCTCGGGGCCTTGCCGGAAGCCGAAACTGCCCGCGTCGAGGGCCAGCAGCTGCTTCTCGTTGAAGTCGGCCGCGTTGCTCACGTCTTCGGCGTAGGCTTGCAGCTCCTGGCGCAGGCTGCTGTATTCCTCTTCCAGCGGCTTGCGCTCGGTTTTGAGGCGGTCGAGTTCCGCGCCGGCAGCCGCGTAGCGGGTCAGCAGTTTGGCGGCGCGGGCGTGGGCCTGGGCTACCTTGGGGGTTGTTTTTAGGGCAGTTGCCATACTAAAAAGGGGTTGGTTGGGGTTAGTTAAGGTTGTGTCAGCAGGTTCTTCAGCGTCGCTGTTGCCCGGTTTTGTCGGCGTTTTTCGGCCCGTAGCGCGTCCATCACCACGTCGTTGGGGTAGAGGTAGCCCCACGTCAGGCCCTCGAAGTGCCCCCGGTACCAGCCCCGCACGTCAAAGCCCGGGTTGTGG
>JANYFQ010000259.1 GCA_025362615.1 Hymenobacter sp.
CGGTTCGCTGACACTGGCTTCGGCCCAGCAAATGTTTCGCGACAAGGGCAAGACGCGGGTGCAGGTGGCGGGTGTCTTCGGCAAGGCGGCCACCAGCGGCGCGGCCCAGAAGCACACCCTGCTGTTGCAGCCCGGCTTCGAATACCTCTTCATTCCGGGCGTGTACAACGACGGCGAAATCGTGCCCACCGAGCGTCGCCCCGGCTACAACCTGCGCCTGCGCGTGACGGCCACCGCCAAGAACAAGGAACTGGTGGCTTACGAAAACAAGCAATCGGCCGGTGGGCGGCCCATGGGCGACGGCATCAGCGTGAAGAAGGGCACGGTGGTGGAACTCGATTACGAGTACACCGCCAACGGCCCCGACCGTGCCGACAACTGCCTCACCATGATGGTTATCGCGCAGCCCAAGTAAAGTCCTTGCCGTTGCTGGTGCCACCTTTACCTCCACCGAATCCGTGAAAAATCCGCTTCTCCTCAGTGCCTTGCTGGCCGTGGCCGGCAGCACCGCCGCCGCCCAGGGCCTGCCCGAAATCCTCGACCCGGTGGTGAATTTTGATTACCTCGTCGCCGCTCCCACCGAGCCGGTGCTGGTGCGCTGGCGCATCCTCAACGCGGGCACGGCGGCCTTCACGGCCACGGGCGGGCAGAGCAGCAGCGCGGCCCTCAGCGCCCGCTGGCGCAACACGCCCATCGAGCCGGGCGAGTACTTGCTGGTCGAGGGCAGCTTCGACCCGGCGAAGCACGCGCCGGGGCGCGTGGCCGAGCAACTGCTGCTCAAGACCGATGCCGGGGCGCCGCTGCGGCTCACAGCCGTGGGCAACATCCTCAAAGCCAACGAAACAGCGCCCGCGCCCGCCCGCCCTACACCGCCCGCCACCACCGACGGCAAGCGCTACGGCTACATCACCGGCATGGGCACCGAGGCCATTGCGCCGGCTTTCAAGAGCGGCGGCAAGTTCTCCGAAGGCCGCGCCTTCGTGGAACTGCCCGAGGGCCGGGGCTACATCAACACCAAGGGCGAATTCGTGACGGAAGCCAGGTACAAGTGGTGCTACGCTTTCCGCGAGGGGCTGGCCGTGGTGAAGGATGCCGCCGGCAAGTACGGTGCAATTGATTTGAATGGCAAAGAAGTCATTGCCTGTCAATACGATGACGTGAGCAAGGGCTTTTTTGAAGACGGTACGCTGGGCGTGGTGAAAGACGGGCACGGCTTGCTCGTTGATGGCTACGGCCGCGACCTGGGCCTGACCAAAGACCCCGCCATCCAGGCCGTAACGCCGCTGCACCACGGCGTGGCCCTGTTCAAAAAAGACGGTAAGTGGGGCGTGCTCAACGCCAAAGGCGCGGTGCTGCTGCCGCCCACCTACGACAGCCACGATAACGGGTTCTGCAACGGCCGCGCCCTGGTGAGCAAAGACAAGCTGCTGGGCTACATTGACTTAGCGGGCCGCGAAATTGTGCCCTGCACCCTGGCCAGTGCCAAGCCGTTTTCGGAGGGCAAGGCCGTGGGCCGGGCCGGCGAAGGCGCTTACCAGGTGTTCGACGGGGGCGGCAAGGTGCTGTTTGAGGCCGCTACCGGCAAATTTGGCGAATTGTTCCCGTTTCACGACGGCCGCGCCCGCCTCGTGGCCGGCCCCGAAGCCGGCTTCAAAGTCGGGTACCTTGATGCCACGGGCAAGGTGCTGCTGCCGCCCACGGCCTCCTCGGCCCGCGATTTCAACGACGGCTACGCCGTGGTTGTCGACGGCTCGGATGCCAGCTTTTTTGGCTGGGATGCTAAGGTGCTGTTTGCGTTCGACTTTGAAAACCTGGGCGACATGGCCGTTTACGAAGGCCGTTACGGCCTGGCCGCTGCCCGCGCCAACAAGGCCCGTCCTAGCCTGAGTGCCGGCGGGCAGGCGCGGCGGCCACCCAACGAAAACCTCATCGCCCCGGCCGAAGGCGCGGCGATGCTGGCGACTGCCGTACAGCCGGGTTTCCGACTTAACAGCCTGCCCGCCCTGGCCGGCCAAACGCCCCCGCCGCTGGGCGGTGCTACGGTGGTGGTAGCGCCTGCGGCGGCGGCGAAGCCTGCGGTGAAGCCGACTGTGAAGCGGAAGTGACGTAGGGTTTGAACGGCCAGGATTACGCGCCGTCGGCCAACCGCGAAGCGGTGTCGTGTTGGTAGCCAAGTCGTTTGCTGAACTTCTAAACCGCGAAGC
>JANYFQ010000288.1 GCA_025362615.1 Hymenobacter sp.
TGGCTGGCGGCTTGCTGGCGGTGCCGCCCGGCTTGGCCCAGGCCCAGGCCCAGGCCCAGGCCGCCGCTCCGCCCCAAGGCCAACCCGCCGCCGATACTGTGCGCCTGACGCTGCCCGAGGCCGAGCAGCGCTTCGTGGCCAACAACCTGCAAGTGCTGGCCCAGACCTACAACATCACGGCGGCGCAGGCGCTGGCCCGGCAGGTCCGCTTGGTTGACAACCCCACGGTGGTGCTGGAGCAAAACGCCCTCAACCGCGCCATCAACCGCGAGCATTTCGGACCCGGCTCGCCGGGGCAGGTGGCGGTGCAGGCCACCCAGCTTTTTTCGCTGGCCGGGCGGCGGCGGGCGGCGGGCCAGGTGCAGCAGCAAGGGGCCGTGGTGGAGCAGTTTAACCTCGAAGACCTGGTGCGCAACCTGCGCTTTCAGCTACGTGCGACGTATTACGACCTCTACTTTCAGCAGCAAACCCTGAAGGTGTATCAGGCCGAAGTGGACTCGCTGAGCCGCAACATTGCCAAGTACCAAAAGCAGTACGACAAAGGCAACATTGCCCTGAAAGAAGTCATTCGCTTGAAGGCGTTTCTGTTTTCGTTGCAGGGCGAGCGGCAGGCCATCCTGGCCACGGTGGCGCAGCAGCAGTCGGACCTGCACATTTTGCTGCGTGACCCCGCCCCCACCGAGTACAAGCCAGTGGTGGACCTGACCCGCATCCGCGCCCTGACCCTCAGTGGTTTTACCGAGGCGCAGCTGGCCGACACCGCCGCCGCCACCCGCGCCGACGTGCAAGCACGCCGCGCCGCCGTGGTGCAGCAAAATTTCAACCTCAAATACCAGCGCAAGCTCAGTACTCCCGACTTAGCCGTGGGCTACGTGTACGACAAAGCGGGCTCGTACATCAACGATTACAACGCCTTTACGGTGGGCATGGCCGTGCCGGCCTTCAATCGCAACCAGGGCAACATCCGGGCGGCCAAAGCCCAGATTGCCGGGGCCACGGCCCTGGCTGAACAGCAGCAGCTCACGGTGCGGGCCGAGGTTTTTCAGGCCTACGAGCTGGCCCGGCGCAGCGACGCGCTCTTCCAAAGCACCGACCGCGACACCACGCCCTTCGCCCGCCTCATGCAGGGCATCGAGCGCAGCTACGCCAAGCGCGTGCTGAGCGTGGTGGAATACCTGGATTTTTACGAGTCCTACAAAAACAACTTAGTGCAGCTCAACAGCTTGCGGGCGGGCCGGATGCGGGCCTTCGAACAGTTAAATTACACCGTGGGCAAGTCGATTTTTAAGGCGGAGTAACGCGTGTTTCTGGTTGCCGGTTGGACGTTCTGGTAGCTGTCCCGCAGTGGGCGCAGTGGCAAAAACGCAGTGAGCGCAGTGCCGTTCACGCATCACATGAGCAACAATCAAGCAATGTAACAATTCAGCAATTAAACTAAAAATGACCCGTACTTTCCTCGTTTTATCGGCCGCCGTGCTCCTGCTGGCGGGCTGCGCCAAAAAAGAAGAGCCGCAGGAAGAAAAACCCCAAGGTTTCCGCCTCTCCGACACCATGATGCAGCAAATTGTGCTGGACACCGTGCGCCTGCGCCCGGTGCAAGACGAACTGGTGCTGACCGGGCAGATTGCCACCGACGGCGACAAGACCGTGAAAGTCTATCCGTTGGTGGGCGGCGTGGTGGAGCAGCTGCACGTGGAGCTGGGCGACAAAGTGACGAAGGGCCAGGTCTTGGCCATCATCAAATCGAGCGAGATTGCGGATTTGCAAAACCAGACCACCACCTCCGGCTCCGACCTCGACATTGCCCGCAAAAACCTGGCGGTGGCCGAGGACATGAACAAAGCCGGCCTCAACTCGGAGCGCGACGTGGTGCTGGCCCGCGCCGAAGTGACCAAGGCCCGCGGCACGGTGGGCAAAAACGTGAAGCAGCTCAGCGTGTACGGCATCGGTAAGGATGGCATGTACACCTTGAAAGCGCCCATTTCGGGCTTCATCACCGAGAAAAACGCCACGCAGTACGAGCAGTTCAACAACGACAACGTGCAGAACCTCTTCACGGTAAGTGACCTGAACGATGTCTGGATTATGGCCAACGTGTTCGAGTCCGACATCTCAAAGGTGCAGCTCGGCTACTCGGCCGACGTGACGACGCTCTCCTATCCCGACAAGCATTTCCGGGGTAAAATAGACAAGGTGTTCAACGTCCTCGACCCCGACAGCAAGGTGATGAAGGTGCGCGTGCGCCTCGAAAACCCTGGCTACCTGCTCAAGCCGGAAATGTACGCTCAGGTGCGCGTCGAAAATACCGAAGCCGCCAAAATGCTGGCCGTGGCCGCCAAAGCCGTGATTTTTGACAAAGACCGCAACTTCGTGATGGTGTACCGCGACCGCACCCACGTCGAAACCCGCCCCGTGACCATCAGCAAAACCGTGGGCGACTACAGCTACATCAGCGGCGGCCTCAAACCCGGCGACGTGGTGATTGCCAAGGACCAACTGCTGGTGTACGACGAGCTGAACGACTGATTTTTTTAGCTGTCAGCAGTGGCCTTTAAGCGGCCAGTAGCTGATGGCTGTTAGCCCTTCGTTCTAAGTCGGTTGTGCCTGCCTTTTTCAGGGTTTTTTGTCATGAGTTTTTTATGGCTCAACGGCCACGCTTTTGCCGTTAAAAAAGCTAAACACTCAAAAAAATGAATAAGCTCATTTCTGGCATCGTCGCCTTCTCGCTGAAAAACCGGTTTTTCGTGTTCTTCATGACGGCGCTGCTCATTGCCGGGGGCGCGTACAGCTACGTGCATACCCCGATTGAAGCATTTCCGGATGTGACTAATACGCAGATGATTATCATCTCGCAGTGGCCGGGGCGCTCGGCCGAGGAAGTGGAAAGGTTTGTGAGCGTGCCGATTGAGGTGGCCATGAACTCGGTGCAGCTAAAGAGCAATATGCGCTCGATTTCGATGTTCGGGCTTTCGGTGCTCAAGATAAATTTTGAGGACAACGTGGAGGATTTCTTCGCCCGGCAGCAGGTGAACAACCTCTTGCAGGGCGTGAATTTGCCCGCCGGCTGCGACGCCCACGTACAGCCGCCCTACGGCCCGACGGGCGAGATTTTCCGCTACACGGTGCAGAGCCGGGCCGGCCGCAGCACCAACGAACTGCTCGCCATTCAGGACTGGACGGTGGAGCGGCAGCTGAAATCGGTGCCCGGCGTGGCCGACATCGCGGCCTTCGGCGGCACGCGTAAGGTGTACGAAATCAGCGTGAACCCTGCGATGCTGGCCAAGTACGACATGACCCCGCTGGAAGTATTTGAGGCGGTGCAGAAGTCGAACATGAACGTGGGCGGCGACGTGATTGAGAAGAACTCGCAGAGCTACGTGGTGCGCGGCATCGGCCTGCTGAGCAAGCCCGAAGACATCGGCAACATCATTGTCAAGGACGTGAACAACGTGCCCATCTTGGTGCGCAACGTGGCCCAGGTGAACGAAAGCAACGCCCCGCGCGTGGGCCAGGCCGGTCTCGACGACCAGAGCGACGTGGTGGAGGGCATCGTGATTATGCGCAAGGGCGAAAACCCGGCCGAGGTGCTGGGCCGCGTGAAAGCCAAAATCGCCGAACTCAACGAAAAAGTGCTGCCCAGCGACGTATACCTGAAAACGTTCTACGACCGCGACGTGCTGATGGACCACTGCACGCATACGGTCATTCATAACCTGATTGAGGGTGTTATTCTGGTGACGCTCATCGTGCTCATCTTCATGGCCGACTGGCGCACCACGCTCACGGTGGGCGTGGTGGTGCCGCTGGCGCTGCTGTTTGCTTTCGTGTGCTTGCGGCTGAAGGGCATGAGCGCCAACTTGTTGAGCATGGGCGCTATCGACTTCGGCATCATCATCGACGGGGCGGTGGTGATGGTGGAGGGCATTTTTGTGGTGCTCGACCACAAGGCCCACGAAGTGGGCATGGAGCGGTTTAACAAGCTGG
>JANYFQ010000290.1 GCA_025362615.1 Hymenobacter sp.
CGACGCGCGGCTTGAACGAGTGGGGCCGGCCTTTGCGCGCGCCTGACCGCGCGTCGGAGACGCGAAGCCAGTAGGCAGCGCGTTAAAAACGCGCGCCAGCCGACTTTCCAAACAGCTTCAAGTTCAGAAAAACAGTTTTCAACCCGAACAATTTGAACGGTCTTGTCAAGAAACCAGAAACCAGAAACACTTCAAAGCACCACCTCAAACACCGTCCCTTCGCCCAGCGCCGACGTAGCCCGCAGTTCGCCGCCGAGCTTGGCCACAAACTCCTGCGTCAGGCGCAGGCCCAGGCCGTGGGCGGGGTCGGCGGGGGGCAGCGGGGCGGCGCTGGGGGCCAGCACGTGGGCCAGTTGGCCGGGGCTGAGGCCGGGGCCGGTGTCGGCCACGCGCAGCGTGACGCGGCCAGCCGGGCCGGTTTCGGCCGCCGCTTCGAGGCGCACCCGGCCGCCGGCGGGCGTGAACTTGATGGCGTTTTGCACCAGGTTGCGCAGGATGACGCGCAGAAAGTTGGGGTCGGTGCGCAGGTGCAGGCCGGGCGGGCAGGCGGTGGTGAGGGCTATGTTTTTGCGCTGGGCCAGCGGGGCATAGAGGGCCGCCAGCTCGGCCAGCACGGGGGCCAGGGCCAGGTTTTCGGGCACCGGGTCGAGGCCGTCGAGCTGGTCTTTGCTCCAGGCCAGCAGCTCTTCCATCGTGTCGAGCAGGTCGCGGGCGCTTTGGCGCAGGTGGGCCGTTTGCTGCTGCCGGGTGGCCTCGTCGAGCAGGTGGGGCGCGGTCTGGCTCAGCTCCAAGAGTTGGAAGAGGTTGCTGACGGGTGCCCGCAAATCGTGGCTGACGATGGAAAAAAGCTGGGCCTTGGCGCGGTTGGCCTCGGCCAGCTGGGCGTTGCTGCCGTTGAGGCGCTGGTTGAGGGCCGCAAGCTGGTCGTTCTGGGCGGCCAGCAGGGCGGCCGAGCGTTGGCGTTGGCGCAGCAAAAACCCAATCAGGCCCACCACCAGCAGCAGGGCCGCCACCCCGGCCAGGGCGAGGTACGTGGCACGGCGCTGGGCGGCGGCCTCGGTGGTGCGGAGGCGGTTTTCGGCGTTGAGCAGGCCAATCTGGCGCTGCTTGTCCTGGTTTTGGTAGCGGGCTTCCATCGCCGCCATCGCCTGCTGCCCGGCGGTGGCGTGGGCCGAGTCGAGGAGGGCGGCGGCGCGGTCGCGCAGGCGGTACGCCTCGGCGTAGTGGCCGAGGCCGGCCTCGGCCGTGGCCAGCCGCCGAAAGATGGCTTCGTAGCGGTCCTTCACCTTTAGTTGCAGGGCCAGCGCATACGCCTCGTGCAGGTACGCCCGTGCCGGACCGAAGTTGCCGGCCAGCACCTCAATTTCGCCCGCGAAATACAGGGCCGTGCAGCGGCCGTCGAGGTCTTCGGAGTGGGCGTAGCGGGCCAGGGCGGTGCGGGCGTGGCGGCGGGCTTCGGGCAGGCGGCCTTGCTGGGCCAGCACCATGCCCAGCTCGGCGTGCAGGTTGGCTTCCACGTCGGGGTCGGAGGTGGGCGCGAGCAGGCGCAGGGCGGTTTCGTACTGCTGGCGGGCCGAGTCGGGGCGGCCCAGCTCGCGGTAGGTTTTGCCGATGAGGGCGTACACTTCGGGTAGCATCCCGGTCATGTCGGGGTCGAGGCGCACCCAGCGCAGGCCCTCCTGGCGGTAGGTCAGGGCCTTGCGGTACTGATTTTGGAGGTAAAACAACTCGCCCACGTTGATGAGCGTGATGCCGAGGTTGGCGGTGTCGGGGCGCAGGCGGCGGTAGGCCACCACGGCCAGGCGGTGGCGCAGGCTGCGGGCGTAGTCGCCGTCGTCCTGGGCGGCGGCGGCCAGAAATTCGTCCAGGTTGGCCCGCGCCCCGGTGCCGGGCCGGGTGCGTGGATAGACGGCTTCGAGGCGGCGGCGCACGGCGCGGGCCGAGTCGGGCTGGCGCAGGCGGGCGTAGGCTCCGGCCAGGTAGCCGGCGGCGGCCACGGCCTGGCCGTAGTCGGCCTGCTGCAAATAAACCTGCGTGCTCAAGCGCAGCACCGCCGCCGCGCTGTCGAAGCTATTGAGGCGCGTGTAGCAGATGCCCGAGAGGTAGGCGTGCTTGGCCCGCAGCGAGTCGTTGCCCGCTTGCTCGTCAAGGGCCAGGGCCAGGCGGTAGCGCCTGAGGGTGCGGCGGTCGAACTCCTGCCGGTGCATATGCTGGCGGCACTCCAGGTCCAGGGTCCGCATCCGGGCCACCACGGCGGGCGGGGCCTGGGCCTGGGCCGGCCCGGCCGCCAGCAGCAACCCGCACACCACCATTTTAAGCCAGCGGTTCGGCCTCATGCTGCGCCTCCTTCCCCCAAAAATGCCGCCACCTGCGGGCGGTACGTGCGGCCGATGGGCAGGGCCGTGCCGCCCACGAGCAGCGCGGCCCCGTGCAGGCCCTTCACCTTGTCCACGGCCACGGCAAACGTGCGGTGGATGCGCAAAAACCGCGTTGCCGACAACTGCTCGCACAAGTGCTTGAGGTTGGTGAGGGTGAGGTAGCGGCGGCCGGGCGTGTGGATTTTGGTGTAGTTATCAAGGGCTTCGAGGTACAAAATGTCCTGCACCGGCACCCGGCTGGTGCGGTAGCCCTCGCGGATGTTCAAAAACTCGGTGCCGACGTGCAGCTCATAAAGCGCCGCCTTGTGGTGCAGGGCCTGGTGGTCGAGCAGGCGGTCTACCACGCGCCCGAACCGCTCGGCCGTCAGGGGCTTGAGAATATAGTCGAAGGCGGCGGCCTCAATGCTGTCGAGGGCGTACTCGGGGTGCGAGGTGACGAAGACCGTCAGCGGCGGGGCGGGCAGACTTTTGAAGTAGTCGAGGCCGTTGTCGGTGCCCAGCTCGATGTCCAGAAACAACACCTCGGGCGCGGTGGGCAGGGCCGCCTCGCGCAACTCGGCCAGGCTGGCAAAGTGCCCCAGGCAGTGCAGGCCGGGGTGGGCTTGCAGGGCGTTGAGCACCGAGAGGCGGGGCAGCAGCTCGTCGTCGAGCACGGCGCAGGTAAGCGGCGGCAGCGGCGCAGGGGCTACGCGGGGCGGGGCGGTGGACATGGGCGCAGGGCAAAACGCGGCCAACGCGGCCAACGGGTGCCCTAAAGTAAGTGCTTCCGACCACAACGCCGGGCAGACGGACAGTGCATTGCCGGCCGCTGACGGTAGTGCTAAGGCCACGCACCAACGGTTTTATCCTACTTACCGGATGTTTCTGGCCGCGTACCCCGCGTTTTTGGTCACGCACCGGATGTTTTTGCTCGCGTACCCACTGTTTTTCACCAAATACGCTAGTTTTTGTGCTACGTACCGGCGGTTTTAGGCCGCGTACTGCGGGGCACCGGGCACCCGATGGGCCGTATTGGGCCCGCAAGGCGGTTTTAGAGCCCTATTCTCAGCAAAATACTATTATAGCCGGCTGCGCAAAACGGCCCTTTTGCCGTGGCGAGCAACTGCGGCAGCGGACAACCAGCCGTGGGCAGCGCGGGGCAGAAGCGGGCACGGGGCCTTATTTCGAGCCGGGCGGGCCGGCCTTCGGCTGAAAGTCGGGGTGGCCGGCCTGCCAGAGGGCGAAGGCGTACATATTGGCGAAATTGCGGAAGGCCACTTTTTTGTCCTCGGTGAAGTGGCCGTTGTCGTAGTTTACCTGCATGAGCACGGGCTTGCCGGAGGTGCTGGCGCTTTGCAGGGCGGCGGCCAGCTTGCCGGGCTGCCAGACAATGACGCGCGGGTCGTTCATGCCGCCCACGCAGAGCACGGCGGGGTACTTGGTGCCGGGCACTACGTGCTGGAAGGCATCCATCTCGTAGAGCCCCCGGCACTGCACCGAGTCGTTGACGGAGCCAAACTCGGGGACGTTGCCGGGGCCGTTGGGCGAGTTTTCCATCCGCAACGCGTTGGAGCAGCTCACGTTGCTGATGGCGGCGGCAAACAAATCGGGCCGCTCGGTGAGGGCGCGGCCGATGAGGATGCCGCCCGCGCTGGTGCCCTCCCCGATGAGGTGGGCGGGGCTGGTGTAGCGGTTTTTGACGAGGTAATCGCCGCAGGCAATGAAGTCTTTCCAGGTGTTGGGCTTGGTGGTTTGGTAGCCGGCGCGGTACCAGCCCTGGCCCTTTTCGGAGCCGCCGCGCGGGTGGGTTTCGGCGATGATGACGCCCCGGTTGAGCAAGGCCAAGTAGCGGGTGCTGAAGTAAGGCAGCGCCGACGAGCCATAGGCCCCGTAGCCGGTCATGAAGCAGGGGGTCTGGCCGTCTTTCTTCAAGCCTTTGCGGTAGATGAGGGTGAGCGGCACCAGTACGCCGTCGTGGCTGGGCACTTCCAGCTCTTCTATTACCAGGGCGGCGGTGCCGGGGTATTGCACGGGTACGTGGAAGGGGCTGAGGGCCAGCTTTTGGGTAGCGGGGGTGTAGTCATAAAGCGTCAGGGGCTGCTTCCAGGATGTTACATCCACCAGCGTCTCATTGCTGTGGCCAGGGTCGAGGGGCAGCACGGCGGTGGAGCCGGTGAGGGGCAGGGCCACGGGGGCCCACTGCTGGCGGCGGGGGTCGTACTGCCGGATTTGGTCGTTGATGCCGTCGTTGAGCGTCACAAACAAGTAGTCTTTCGTGCTGCTGATGCTGGTGATGTTGAGCTGGCTCGGGGGCAGCAGCACGGTGGCGGCGGCCAGGTTCGGAGCGGCGGCGTCGAGCACCAGAATCCGGCCCTTGGCGGCCCCTTTCACGCTGCGCAGGTAAAGGTGCGGGCCGAGCTTGGCGAAGCCGAACACGCTGTCGGTGGGCGCAAACAGGCGCTTCCACGGAATGACGGGCCGGACGAGGTCGGCGGGGGCGGCCACGTACACATCGAGCCGGTTATCTACCGTGGCCAGGAGGCCGTAGAGCTGGGTGTCGTCGTCGGACAGGAACACGACGGGGTACTGGTCGGGCCGGATGCCGAGCTGCGGGTATTTCGCCCGCGAGAGCAGCTCGGGGTCGGCCTGGGGGTTGGTGCCCACGCGGTGCAGGCGGGCCTTGGTGTCGAGGTTGCCCTTGGGGTCTTTGGGGTCGGTGGAGTTGTTGGGCAAGTACAGAAAGCTGCGGTTGTCGGGCAGCCACTGGGCCTGCCCGCCAAACACGGCGGGGATGCTTTCGGGCTGAAAGGCTTGGGTGGCCACCGTCAGCGTGCGCAGCGTGGAAAGCTCGGCCCCGCCTTCCTGCACGCCGATGACGACCTGCTGGCCGTCGGGGCTGGGCGTGAAGGCCGTCAGGGCGTAGGTTTTGGTTTTGTCGTAGGCCAGGGGGTCGAAGAGCAGCTTTTCGGGGCCGGTTTTGCCCTCGCGGCAGTAGAGCTTGCCCACGGTTTCGGTGGGCAGGGTTTTGCGGTAGAAGTAGCGGGTGCCGCGCAGCTTCACCTCGGCGTAGCGGGCGGGCCGCAGCCGGTCGTAGCGCACAAAGCTGCCGATGAGGCTGTCGCGGCCCGGAATCTTATCCAGCTGCTGCCGGGTGTACTCGCCCTGGGCCTTGAACCAGGCTTGCACTTCGGGGCTGTTGGTGTCCTCCAGCCAACGGTAATTGTCGGTTACGGGCCGGCCAAAGTACGTGTCCGTAACCGGGCGCACCGGCGTGGCGGGCAGGCCCTGGGCGGGCGTTTGGGCCGTCGCGGCCAGGCCGTTGAGCAGCAAAAGGGAAAGCAGGGCAGATTTCATCCGGCGTTGACTGGTGAGTGAGTGGCCAAAATTAGCAACTAAAAATAACTATTCAGCCGTCAAGCAGCAACCAATGCGGGCCGGCCCAATGCGGCGGCTCCTCCATTAGCCCCGCCCGCTCGCTGGCCTTACTGAAAGCGCGTGAACGTGAAGCTGCCGCTCGTAACGCCCTGCGAGCCTGCTGCCGTGGTGTTGGGGATGGCCCCGGCCGTGTAGCTGAACGTGCCGCTGGCTTTCTGGGCCGCCCGGTCGTACTGGCTCACGGTGACGGAGCCGTTGGTGGCCGAGGGGCCGTAGAGTGTGGAGTACGAAGCGCCCGTGCTGCCGCCCAGCAGGATGTTGGCCGACGAATACCCGTTGACGACGCTGCCCCGGCGGAGTTGGTACACGCCCGCCCCGGTGCGGTAAATACGCTTCAGGCGCAACGACACGATGGTGCGCCCATCCTCGGAACTGCCGGTGACGAGCAGCGAGGTGTCGGCATCGACCAGGGCGCTGGCGGAGAGGGTGCTGGTGTAAGTGGTGCCGTTGTGGGTCCAGGTGACGGTACCGGCCGGGGTGGGCGTGGCCGCGTCGTCGGCGTTTTTGGAGCAGGCGGCGAGGGCGAGGGCAGCGAACAGGGGCAAAAAGAGGCGGGCGAAGAGGGTGGACATGGAATTGGTGCTGAGGGTGACAGAAAGGGAGTGAGTGGGCGACGAATGCGGCTCAGGGCTTCGCGGCCTCGGCCTGGGTCTGGGCCGGGCGGCTCTGGCGGCCGATGGTTTGGCTACGGTCCTGCCCGTAGGCTTCGGGCAGCAGGTAGCGGCCCTGGTTTTCGGGCTCTTTATCCACTTCGGGCACGGTGCGGTACTTGTCGGCCGCTTTGTCTTGCCGAATGCCCGTTACCTGCCAGCTCACCCGGCCGCCGGGGGTGCCGCCCGCTATGCGAAACTGGTTACCCGCCACTTCCTGCGCTACATACAAGCTGGGGCCGGGTGCGCCGAGGGGCGTAAGCTGGTAGCGAAAATCCCGGTTGAGGGCCTCAAAATAAGTGGGAAGCGGGACGGTGGCTGCGCCCTGCGCATCAAGCGTGGCGTTGCCGTTGTACACGTTCATCATGTCGGGGCTTTCGATGCACGAATGGTAGAGGTATTTGTGGGCCGGGTCAAGGGGGTGGTCAATCTGAAAGTTCTTGGAGCCGTTCACGTTGAGCTGTCCGTTGACGACGGCGTTATTCTGTACGTAGAACTGCGAGCCTGTCACCCTAGTAATGCCGGTCACATCGAGACCCGAGTTGATAACCATATTACCGGTTGAGTAACTCAGAAAAGAGTTGCCGTTGCGGTTGAGTGAAAATACCGAATAGCTGCCAAACCGGGTCGAGAGCGAGAAATTATCCACAAAATTGGAGTTCGGATAGGAAGGGTCGTCGTAGTCGAAAAGCAGCGAACTGTACACGTTGTAAGTGCCAACAGGCGGCGAGGGGTTGCCGGTGCGGTGCAGCGTCAGCACCGGGTTGTTGCCGCCGCCGGTGCCTTTCACATACAGCGAAGTGCCAGTGCCGGTGCCGTTTATTTCCACGGCCGTGGCGTTGGTGGCGGCGTTGGTTTGGGTAAAAACCCCGGCCCGGCCCGTGCCCGAAGCAATGGCGTAGGCCCCGATACCGTCGGTGGCTTGCCCAAACAGGCCGTAGCCGGTGCCGCTCTCGCCACTAGCCCCAATGCCGGTATTGCTGATGCCGCGCAGGCCGTAGCCGGCCAGGTTGTAGCCCAGCACCCCAGCGTAGCTGTTGCCGGTGGCGTTGCCCTGCACCCCGGTGCCGTTGGGGGCATTGCCGAACACGCCATAGCTGCCCGTGCCACTGGCCTGGCCATACACGCCATAGGCCGTGCCGCCACTGGCCAGTCCGTAGAGGCCGTAGGCGCTGGCCCCGGTGGCTTCGCCGCGCACCCCGTAGCCGGTGTTGGTGGTGCCGCGCACCCCGTAGCCGGTGTTGTTGTTGCCCAGCACCCCGGCCACAGCAGCGCCGCCGGTAGTGCCGTAGATGGCATTGCCGCTGGTGCTGGTGCCGGTCACGGCGTAGCTGTCGGTGGCGATTCCCTGCACCCCGTAGCCGCCGCTGGCTGATGCCACGCCCCGCACCCCGTAGCCGCTGGCCGTGAGGCCCAGCACCCCGGTGGCCGCCCCGCCGTTGCTGGTGTTCTGGCCGATGACGGCGGCCTGGCCCAGGGTGTTGTTGCTGCTCGTGCCCTGCACGGCGGCGCTGCCGCTGCTGGTGCTGCCATATACCCCAATGCCCGACGTGCTGCCCCCGACAACCCCGTAGCCGCTGGTGGCCGAGCCGCTCACGCCGTAGCCCCCGGCGGCCGAGGCCACGCCCCGCACCCCATAGCCGTTGGCCGTGAGGCCGAGCAGGCCGCTGCTGCCGCCGCCGCCGCTATTGTCCAGCCCGCGCACGGCGGCGGCACTGCCGCTGGCCCCGGCCGTAATCACGCCTTCCACGCCCACACCGTCAATGCTGGCACTTTGCTTCACGCCCCGAATGGCGGCCTGGGCCGAGGTCGCGGTGTTCACGGCCCGCAGGGCGGGCCGGTCGCCGGGCGTACTGATGTACACGGCAGTGGAATCGTTGGCGGCATCGGCGTTGGTGAACTCGGCGGCCCGGCCCCGGTCGCCGGTGGTGTGTTCGCCCTGCACCGCTACGCCCGTGGCCGAGGTGCCGTACACGCCCGTGCCGCTGCTGGCGCTGCCGCTCAGGCCGCGCCCGTCGGTGGCCTGGCCCTGTACGCCGTAGCCGCCGCTGGCCGAGGCCACGCCCCGCACCCCGAAGCCGCTGGGCGTGAGGCCCAGCACCCCGGTGGCCGCCCCGCCGCCGTTGGTGTTCTGGCCCACGACAGCCCCGAGGCTGAACGACGAGTTGCTGGCCGCGCCGCTCAGGGCCACGCCGGGGCCAGCGTTGGTGACGGCAAATGAAGTACTGTTGCTGGACGAGCTGCCGGCATAAGGCAAGGTGAGGGCAGCACTGGGGTTGAGGTAGAGCCAACTGCCGCCGCCGTAGTACCAGAATCCTTCGGGTGCATCGGTTTGATAGACCAGCAGCCCTTGCGGTACGCTGGTGATGTTCACCCGCTGGGTGCCGGTGAGGCGCGGAATGAGCAGGCCCTTGTTGGTGGCCGCAATTTCCAGCGCTGCCTTGGCACTGGGCGTGGCCGTGCCGATGCCCACCTGGGCGTGGCCGAGGCCGGGCAGCGCCAAAGCCAGCCCGGCGGCCAGCCCGCGAATGATGGTCTGCGTTTTCATACCGGAGTTGGGCGCAATGGAAACAGGAGCGCATTGCTCCGCCAAAGCTCCGCCGGCGCAGGCCACGTTTCGGAAATAATGGGCCAACGACGGACTTCGAGCGGCCAACGACACCGGGCCGCGCCGTTTGGTCCCTACAGCTCCACCCCGAACACCGTGCCCTGGCCCGGCTCCGAGCGCACCGCCAGCACCCCGCCCAGCTTGGCCACAAACTCGCGCGTGAGGCCCAGCCCCAGGCCGTGGCCGGGGCCGGCGGCGGGGCCGGCGGCGGGCAGTGGCGCGGCGGCAGCGGCGGCGGTTTGCAGCCAGCGCAGGTGCTCGGGGCCGAGGCCGGGGCCGGTGTCCTGCACTTCGAGCCGCACCTTGCCCCCGGCGGCCGGGGCGGCCACGAGGCGCACCGTGCCGCCGGCGGGCGTGAACTTGAGGGCGTTCTGCACCAGGTTGCGAACGATGACGCGCAGGAAGTTGGGGTCGGTATGCAGGCGTAAACCGGGCGGGCACTGCACCGTCAGGTCCACGGTTTTGCGGCGGGCCAGCGGGGCGTAGAGGGCCGCCAGCTCGGCCAGCAGCGGGGCCAGGGCCACGGATTCGGGCACCGGGTCGAGGTAGTCGAGCTGGTCTTTCGACCACGCCAGCAGTTCGTCCATCGTGCCGAGCAGGTCGCGGGCGCTTTGGTGGAGGTAGCCAATCTGCTCTTGCCGGGTGGCGGCATCGAGGAGGTCGGGGGCCTCGGCTTCCACCTCCAGCAAGTGCAGCAGGTTGCCCACCGGCTCGCGCAAATCGTGGCTGATGACGGAAAAAAGCTTGGCTTTGGTGCGGTTGGCTTCGGCCAGCTGGGCGTTGCTGCCGTTGAGGCGCTGGTTGAGGGCCGCCAGCTGGGCCACCGTGCGCTGGCGCTGGCGCAGCAAAAACCCAATCAGGCCCACCAGCAGCAGCAGGGCCGCCACCCCGGCCAGGGCCAGGTACAGGCTCCGGCGCTGGGCGGCGGCCTGGGCAACGCGGAGGCGGCGGTCGGCATTGAGCAGGCCAATCTGACGCTGCTTATCCTGGTTTTGGTAGCGGGCTTCCATCGCCGCCATCGCCTGCTGCCCGGCCAGGTTGTGGGCCGAATCGAGGAGGGCGGCCGATGCGTCGCGCAGGCGGTAGGCTTCGGCGTAGTGCCCCGCACCGGCTTCGGCCTGGGCCAGCAACCGGGCAATGGGCTCGCGGCGGTCGAGGCTTTGCAGCTGGCCGGCCAGGGCGTAAGCGCGGCGCAGGTAGGTGCGGGCGGCGGCGTAATTTTTGGCCCGCAGCTCCACTTCGCCGGCGTAGTAAAAAACTTGGGCCTGCCGGTCAAGGTCTTGCGACTGGGCGGCGAAGGCCAGCGCCTGCCCTACGTGCTGCCGGGCCAACGCCAACCGGCCCTGCAAGCCCAGCACCATGCTCAGTTCCGAATGCAAAAAAGCCGCCTCGTCGGGGTGGTCGGCGGGTTGCCGCAGCAGGCGCAGGGCGGTTTCGTAGTGCAGCCGGGCCGAATCGAGCCGGCCCAAATCGCGGTAAGTTTTGCCCAGCAGGGCGTAGAGCTGGGGCAGCGTGCCGCGCCGGCTGGGGTCGGTTTGCACGAGGCGCAACCCTTCCAGCCGGTACTTGAGCGCCGGCCGCAACTGCCCCTGCAAATAAAACAGCTCGCCGATGTTGGTCAGCGTCACGCCCACGCGGGCCGGCTCGGCGTGCTGGCGGCGGTAGGCCAGTTGCGCCAGCCGGTAGCGCAGGGCCAGGGCGTACTGGCCTTCGTCCTGGCAGTAGCCGCCGAGGGTGCCGTTCATCGTGTCGCGGGGGCGGGTGCCGGGGCGGGTGTGCGGGTACAAGGCCCGCAGCCAGCCCACTACGGCCCGCACCGAATCGGGCCGGGCCTGGCTGGTGTAGGCCAGCAGCAGGTAGTTGGCGGTTTGCACGGCCTGGGCCGTATCGTGGCCGGCCATGCTGGCCCGCTGGCCCAGGCGCAACCAGCCGGCGGCGCTGTCGGGCCGGCCGATTTCAAAGTAGCTGCGGCCCGCGTAGTAGGCGTTTTGCCCCAGCAGCGTATCGTTGGGGGCGGCCTGGGCCAGGCGCAGGGCCCGGCAATAAAGCGGCAGCGTGAGCCGGTCGAACGCCTGTTGCCCGGCCTGCTGCCGGGTGCGGCGGGCCAGGGCCGGCAGCTCGTCGGCCGGTTGGGCGCGGGTGCCGCGCCCCGATTGCGCCGGGGCGGCGGGTGCGTTTCCCAGCAGCCCAATCAGCCAACAAAGTACCCAGCGCGCGCGGCCCATCAGGCTTTTTCGTTCAGAAACGCCGCCAGCTGTGGCCGGTACGTGCGGCCCACGGGCAGCGTCGTGCCGCCCACCAGCAGCTCCGACCCCGTGAGCCGGTTGATTTTGGCCACCGCCACGGCAAACGTCCGGTGGATGCGCAGAAACCGGGCCGGCGGCAACTGCTCGCACAAATGCTTGAGGTTGAGCAACGTGAGATAGCGCCGGCCAAGCGTGTGAATTTTGGTGTAGTTGTCGAGCGCCTCCAGGTACACAATGTCCTGCACCAGCACCCGGCTGGTGCCGTGCCCCTCCCGAATGTTCAAAAACTCAACCCCAACGTGCAGCTCGTACAGCGCGGCCTTGTGGCGCAGGGCCTGGTGGTCGAGCAGGCGGGCCACCAC
Organism: Hymenobacter sp.; assembly: GCA_025362615.1. Classification (GTDB taxonomy): domain Bacteria; phylum Bacteroidota; class Bacteroidia; order Cytophagales; family Hymenobacteraceae; genus Hymenobacter. The sequence continues at coordinate 11,659 of JANYFQ010000290.1, forward strand.
GCGGGCAAACCGCTCGGCACTGAGCGGCTTCACGATGTAGTCGAAGGCGGCGGCCTCAATGCTGTCCAGCGCAAACTCGGGGTGCGAGGTGATGAACACCGTCAGCGGGGGCTCGGGCAGGCTTTTGAAGTAGTCCAGCCCGTTGGTGGCCCCCATTTCGATGTCGAGAAACAGCACGTCGGGCGGCGCGGGCCAGTCGGCGGCCAGCAACTGCTCGACGCTGCTAAAATGCCCCAGGCACAGCAGTTGCGGGTGCCGGCGCAACTCCTTCAGCACCGCCAGCCGCGGCAGCACCTGGTCGTCGAGCACGGCACAGGTGAGGGGCGGCGGGGCCGTGGCCGGCACAACGGGCAGCGGGGCGCTAATCATAGCAAAGTAGCTAGTTGAATGACAAAGTAACTACCCGCCGGGCGGGCAGCACCGCTCGCCCGGCGGGTAGTGCCGGGCAGTGGCCTACCTTTACTCCCGTCATCAACCCCGCCCGCCCATGCCACCCCGCGACCAGCGCGACCTACCCGAAGTAGTGGCCGAAATCCTGATTGAGCAGCACGCCATGCGCGAAGAAATCGTGGCCCTGCGCCAGGATATCCGGCAAAGCAACCGCGAGCTGCGCGAAGAAATCGGCGGCTTGCGCGAAGAAATGCAGCAAAGCAACCGCGAGTTGCGCGAAGAAATGCAGCAAAGCAACCGCGAGCTACGCCAGGAAATACAGCAAAGCAACCGCGAGCTGCGCCAGGAAATAAAAGCCGGCAACGACGAGATGGTGGCCGTTTTCAACAACATGACCAACGCCATCCTCGATGCCATCAACCGGGGCACCGACCGCTACAACAGCACCAACGACCGGACAGACGGGCTCGAAATCCGCGTCATCAAGCTCGAAAACCCCGCCGCCTAGCCCCGCTGCCGCACGGCCTCAAAGGCCAGCACGGCCCCGGCCACGCTTACGTTGAGCGAGTCGATGCGCCCGCGCATGGGGACGATGACCGTGGCATCGCAGGCGGCCTGGGTGGCGGGCGTGAGGCCGTCGGCCTCGGTGCCCAGCACCAGGGCCGTGGCGGGCCGGAAGTCCATTTCGGTGTAGGGCCGGGCCTGCGGCGTGAGGGCAGCGGCGTAGCTGCGGATGCCGCGCTCGCGCAGAAACGCCAGAATATCGGCCATCGGCGCGGCCACCACGGGCACCGAAAACACGCAGCCAATGCTGGCCCGAATGACGTTGGGGTTGTACAAATCGGTGCGCGGGTCGCCCACGAGCACGGCATCAACGGGTGCGGCATCGGCCGTGCGGAGGATGGCCCCGAGGTTGCCGGGCTTCTCCACGGCTTCGAGCACCAGCAGCAGCGGGCGGGCGGGCAGCCGCAAGTCGGCCAGGGCCAGGGCGGGGGTGTGCAGCACGGCCAGTACGCCGTCGGAGCCGTCGCGGTAGGCCAGGCGCTCGAACACGGGCGGGGCCAGTTCCAGCCATTCGGGCGGGCGCGGCTGGCCCGCGAGCAGCGCTTGCAGGGCCGGATACACGCCGGGGCCGGCCAGCTCGGGGCAGGTGTAGAGGGCGGCGATGGCCACGCCGGCCTGCGCGGCCACGGCCAGCTCGCGCAACCCTTCCACAAGCGTCAGGCCCTGGGCGCGGCGCTCGGCCGGCTTCTGCTGGAGCCGCAGCAGGGCCTTGATGCGCGGGTTTTGGGGGCTGGTGAGGCGGTCAGTAAGCATGGGATTTTGATTGTTAAATTTTTTAATTATTAAATTTTTTGATTATTGATTTTAGGTGCCCTGGCGCACTGCGTTTTTACCACTGCGCTCACTGCGGGACAGAAGCACTCGCCAGTAACAATTAAGCAATTAAGCAATTAAAATTTTAAACGGTGAGCCCCGCCCCGTCACCCAAAGGTCGTTTTAATTCGTTTGATGAAACCTTTGCAGCACCTTTGCCCGGTTCCCTCCTCCCTCCTATGCGGCTCAATACCAAAATACTCGTCGGCTTCGGCATCTCTCTCATTGTACTTATCCTGAGTTCCTCGGCCTCGCTATTGAGCATCTACGGCCTGCGCGACCAGACCGACCGGGTGCAGCACACCTACCAGGTGATGCAGAAGGCCGACAGCCTCAACGCGCTGTTGCGCGATGCCCAGAGCGGGGTACGCGGCTACCGCCTGACCTACGACACGGCGTTTCTGCGCACTTACGTCAACGCCAATGCCAGCTTGAGCCTGCTGCAAAAAAACCTCCGGCGCACCACTTCCGACAACCCCAACCAGCAGCTCCGGCTCGATTCGTTGCGCCGGATGACGGAGCGCGAGATGGCCATTTTGCGCCCTCTGGCCGATGCGCAACGCGGCTACAGCCCTGCCGATTTGCAAACCACGCTCTCCACCGACCGCCTCACCATGAAAAGCGCCCGGCAGCTTTTTGCCCGCGTCAAAAAAGAAGAGCTGCGCCTGCTCGCGGCCCGCACCGAGCGGCAAAACGGCCTCGAGCGCCTCACGCCGGTGTTCATCATTGTGTCAGGCGTGTTTGCTGTTCTGACGGTGCTCTGGCTCTTCAGCCGCATCGTGCGCGAACTCAACGACAACGAACGCCTGCAAAACGAGCTGCAGACCGTGAACGCCGACGTGGCCCGCCGCATCGGCCTCATCCGCGAGCTGGCCCAAAAAGTGGTGGGCGGCGACTACTCCGTGAAGGTGCCCGCCACCGAAACCGACGGCCTCGGCGACCTCGCCGGCCAACTCAACCGCATGACCCAGAGCCTCGACCAGAGCTTTTCGGCCCTGCGCCAGCGCAACCAGGAACTCGACCAGTTTGCCTACGTGGCCTCGCACGACCTCAAAGCGCCCCTGCGCGGGGTGATGACGATTGTGAAGTGGATTGAACAGGAACACCCCGACGAGCTATCGCCCCAGCTGCGCCTCTACCTCGAGCAAATGCGCGGCCGCCTCGCCCGCCTCGAAGACCTGATAAACGGCCTGCTGGCCTACGCCCGCGTGGGCCGCACGGCCAATACCCGCACCGAAACCGACGTGGCCGCCCTGCTCACTGAAGTAGCCGAGCTGGTGGTGCCCGCCGATTTTACGCTTGACATTGGCCCCGGAATGCCCACCTTCGTCACCGACCGCCTCGGCCTGCAACAGGTGTTTGCCAACCTGCTCAGCAACGCCGTCAAGTACCACCACCGCCCGCCCGGTCGCCTCGCCGTCACGGTTCAGGACCTGGGGCCGCGCTATGAGTTTCGGGTGCAGGACGACGGCCCCGGCATCGCCCTGGAGTACCACGCCAAGATTTTTCAGCTCTTCCAAACCCTGCGCGACCGCCACACCGCCGAAAGCACGGGTATCGGCCTGAGCATTGTCAAGAAAATAATTGACGAACAAATGGGCACCATCCGCGTCGATTCGGCCGCCGGGCACGGGGCCGGCTTTATCTTCACCTGGCCCAAGGTGCAATGAGTGAATGAGTGAATGAGCGAGTGAGTGAATGAGTGAATTGACAGTTTGGTGACGCAAGGTGGCGCACTGCCAACTAACAATTCACTCATTCACTCATTCACTCATTCACTCATTCACTCATTGAATAAGCTCACTCGCTCATTCACTCATTGTTTATATGCGCTCCGTACTCCTCGTCGAAGACGATATTTTTGATACCCTCACCGCCCAGAAATCTTTCGGCCGCTTCAACGTGCCGCACACGCTGCACACGGCTTTCAACGGCGAAGAAGCCCTCGACCTGCTGCTCGGCCGCAACGGCCAGCCGGCCATCAGCCCGCTGCCCGAAGTCATTCTGCTCGACCTAAATATGCCCCGCATGAACGGCACCGAGTTCCTCACCGAACTCCGCGCCCACCCCGATTTGGCGCACCTGCCGGTCTTCATCACCACCACGTCGGACCTGGACGCCGACCGCCTCAACGCCCAAAACCTGGGCGTGAGCGGCTACATCCTCAAACCCCTCGACTTTGAAAGCAACGCCGATATGATGGACAGCCTCGATTTGCTCGAAAAACTACTGCGGTAACGCGGGTTTTCGACCCGCGCCCCAAAACGACAAACGGACATGAAACCCACGCCCTACCGCCCGGTGTTACGGCCCGAGGCGCGGGTTTCAACCCCGCGCTACGATTTCGCTCGCTACTTTCGCTCCATGACTCTCCGCTCGCTGCTGGCCGCCTGTTTCCTGCTGACCACCGCTTCCCCCACCTTCGCCCAAACCGACGAAGGCCCCCGGCAGCTCGGGGCACCGCCCACCGCCCCGCCCCGGCCAGCCCCTACCCCCCGCCAGGTTGATGCCGCCCCGACGGCCCCCGCCGATGCCGCCCCCGCCCAACCACTTCCCGACCCCGCGCCGGTGTACGCGCCCACGCCCCCCGGCCAAATTCCGGGGGGCAGCTACCAGCGCCCGCCGCGCTTCCAGGTGGGCTTGAAAACGGGCCTGGTGTACAACGCCACCGACGTGGAGGTAAAAAATCCGCTCTTCGGCAAAAACTACCTGCTGCTCGACGGGCAGCAGAAAATCGACTTCGACAACGTGGGTTTTTATGAGGACGAGAGCGGCCACTACGTGCGCACCAACCTGCCCGGCAGCCGCCGCGAAAGCACCTTGCGCCGCGAAAAAACCGGCCGCATCAGCCTCTATTCCATCACCAGCACCAGCTACAGCCCCGGCTACGGCGGCGTGGGCGTGGGCGGCTTCGGCATGGGCTACCCCGGCGGCTACGGCGGCTACCGCACCGTCAAAACCGAGTACTTCAGCAAAGACAACGGCCCGGTGCAAAACCTGACCTCCAACAATTTACTCCTTGCCACCCGCGAAAACGCCGGGGCACAGGAGCTGCTGCTGGCCGGCCGGCGCTACCAGAACATCACCACCGCCGCCTACGTGGTGGGCGGCGGCCTGCTGGTGGCGGGCCTGCTGCAAACGCTGCGGCCGGGCCAGGGCGGCATCTCGCCCCTCACCTTCGCCGCCATTCCGGTGCTCATCGTACCAATAATATTTCAGGGCAAACAAGCCGAAAACCAGAAGCAAGCCATTGCGATTTACAATGCCACGAGGTGAGGGTTGAATTGTATGATTGCTCAATTGTTGGCCCGTTGCAGGATGTGTCCCGCAGTGGGCGCAGCGGTAAAACGCAGGGGGCGCAGTGTCGTTTAGGGCACACACGAGCAACAATTAAGCAATGCAACAATTAAACAATCAAAGCAAAAGCCACCAACTCGCCCTATTAGCCCACGCCCGGCTTTGTGCCGAATACGGCGCACCGTTCCGGTTTTTCAGCGATAAAGACCCGCTGAGCGAGCTGGTGAGTGCCCTGCTTTCGCACCGCACCAAAAACGCCGACTCGCACCGCGCCTACCAGCAGCTACGGGCCGCCCTGCCCACCTGGGAGGCCGTACGCGATGCCCCCACCGCCGACGTGCAAACCCTGCTGCGCCCCTGCACCTGGCCCGAACAAAAAGCGCCCCGCATCCAGGCAGTGTTGCGCGAAATAAGCCAGCGCTGCGGCACCGATGCCCCGTGCGCCCTCGATTTTCTGGCCGATTTGCCGGTGCCCGAAGCCCGCGCCTGGCTCGAAAGCCTGCCCGGCGTGGGTCCCAAAACCAGCGCCGCCACGTTGCTCTTCAGTAATTTACGCATCGCGGCCATGCCCGTCGATAGCCACCACCACCGCGTGGCCCAGCGCCTGGGGCTGATTGGGCCGAAGGTGGACGAAAAAGCGGCCCACGTGCTACTGCCCGCCTTGCTGCCGCCGGGCTGGTCGGCCCAACAACTGTACGACCACCACGAAGCCCTGATGTACCACGGCCAGAAGTGCTGCTTTTTTCAGGCCCCGGCCTGCCCCCGTTGCGTCATGCTCGACCATTGCCCCACGGGCCAGGCGCGGCTCAACGCTTAGCTGCCCGTACTTTTGCATCGTCGCACCGAGCCCAACCAGCAATGCCGCGCCCTGCCACAAACCGAAACCGTTGCGGGCATTGAAAAAGCAAGTATATTGCGGTTGCCCGACGCACCAGCGTTGCGCCCACTCCATGCTCAAGCCTTTCCGTAACCTGCGCTACCTATTGGCTTACACCTTGCCACTCACGGCCTTTGCCGGGCTTTGGCTGCGTGGCCCCTACACCTGGCTGACGCTGGCCTACGCCTTTGGCCTGGTGCCGCTCGTGGAGCTGCTCTGGCAACCGGTGCCTGCGGCCGACCTCGCCCCGGCCGCCACCGACGACCGCCGCCACTGGTTTTTTGATGGCCTGCTCTACGCCAACGTCCCGCTGCAGCTCGGCCTGCTCGCGGCCTTTTTGTGGCGACTCAACACCGGCCACTTCACCGCCCCCGAAACGGCCGGCGCGGTGCTCAGCGTCGGGGTTTGCTGCGGGGCGCTGGGCATCAACGTGGCGCACGAGCTGGGGCACCGGCCCCGCGCCTGGGAGCAGCGCCTGGCCCAAATCCTGCTCTGGAGCGTGGGCTACCTGCACTTTTTCATTGAGCACAACCGCGGCCACCACCGCCACGTCGCCACGCCCCTCGACCCCGTAACGGCCCGAATGCACGAGCCGTTTTGGCGGTTTCTGCCCCGCGCCGCCGCTGGCGAGCTGCGCTCGGCCTGGCACCTGGAGGCCGAGCGCCTGCGCCGGGCCGAACAAGCGGCAGGGTCGATGAGCAACCAATTGTTGCAATTTGGGGCGGCGCAGCTCGTGCTGCTGGCGCTGATTGGCGGCTTTTTCGGCGGAGCCGGGCTGCTGGCCTGGGCCGGCGCGGCGGGCATCGGCCTGGTGTTGTTTCAGCTCGTCAATTACGTCGAACACTACGGCCTGCTGCGCCAGCGCACCGCCAGCGGCACCTACGAGCGCGTCCAACCCCACCACTCCTGGAACTCCGAACACCCCCTCGGCCGCATCCTGCTCTACGAGCTGACGCGGCACTCCGACCACCATTACCAAGCCTCCCGGCCCTACCAAACCCTTCGCCACCAGCCCGTAAGCCCCCAAATGCCCACCGGCTACCCCGGCATGATGCTCCTGGCCGCCGTGCCCCCGCTCTGGTTTCGGGTCATGAACAAGCGGGTGCCCAGCAACGCGGGTTTTTAACCCGCGCGGCAGGGGCAATATGGAGCTGGTCAGGCCCGTCCTACGGCGCGTAGTTCGCGGGATGAAAACCCGCACTACTTTCCCCGTTTCCTGAAATAATAGCCCCGGTACCACGACGACGTTTTTTTGTAAAGTGAGGCCCAGGTTTCGTTCGGAAACATATTCACCCGAAACACCTGCATCCGGTCGTCTTCCAGCCGCAGGCCGCCCGTGTCGGTGGCAGCGCCGAGCGTGAACCCAGCGGCTCGCACGGCCTCCTTTACCTCCTCATTAAGGTCGCCGTAAGGGTAGGCGAAGGTTTCGATTTTGGTATTGAGCTGGGTTTCCAGTGCTTGTTTACTGGTGGCTATTTCAGCCCTTGCTTCAGCTAAAGGCAACTGGCTGAGGTGCGGATGGGTCAGGGTGTGCGCCCCAATTTCCCAGCCGGCGGCCACAAAAGCGTGTTTTTGCGCTTCGCTCATCAGCGCGGCACGGGGTTCGGTGGGGTCGGCAGCAAGGTCCCAGCGGTTGTGGTCGAGGGCAAAATCGCCGAGCAGGTAGAGTACGCCCCGGTAGCCGTGGCGCTGCATGAGCGGCAGCAGGTTGGTGTAATTATCGAGGTAGCCGTCATCGAAGGTGAGGATGAGGGGGCGCTTGGGAAAATCGGCCAGCGGGCGCTCGGCCCGAGCGAAAGCCAGGTAATCGGCAAAGGTGAGGGGCGTAAGGCCACGCCACCGAAAAAAGGCCAGGTGCCGGGCAAAATTGTCCTTCGTCACAAATATTTGATGCCTGGTAGCCGGCGGCGCATCGGGAATTTTATGGTACATCAGCACCGGAATGTGCTGGGGATGAACGCGCTGCATCCGCGCTGCCTCGTACACCTGCATCACCCGCGCCGCCACGGCCGCCAAGTCGTAATGCGCCCGCACCCGCGCCGCCAATGCCGCCGATACCGGCTCGGGGTGAGCCAAAAACCGCCGCACCGTCTCCAAAATCTGCTCAAAATCAACCTCCGACGACTGCACTCGCGCCGCAATGTCGCCAAAATTCGAGGCGGCGGCCGTGGCAAACGTCGCTTCGGTTACGATGCCCTCACTGCCCGCCTCGCCCAGCGCCAGCACCGGGCAGCCGGCCCCCAGCGCCTCAATGGCCACCCGCCCCGCCCCGATGGTGAGCGTGGTGCGGGCCAGCCAACCGGGCACGTCGTCGGTAAAACCGATTACCTCAATCCGCTTGTCATAAGCACTTTGCAATTTCGCCAACGCCACTTTGCCCGCCGCCGGCAAATGCCCCAGCTCCCCGCCCACCAGCGCCACCCGCAGCCCCGGAAACCCGGCCAACAACGCCGGAAATACGTGTTGCAGCAGCGCCGCCGCCCGCTCGCCCTTGCCGCCGTTGAAACGGCCGATGAAGGAGAGCCTTATTTCTTGTTGCTTGTTGCTTGTTGCTTGTTTTTCGTTGCCGGTTTGTTGGTGGTCATTTATAGCTGATTGAACGAGTATTTCCGAACCAGAAACAAGAAACGGAAAACGAGAAACATCAAACGCCACCCCATTCGGTATCTGCACAATCTTGGCCGCGCTCATCTTCACCTCCGCCCCCAAGTGCGCCCCCAAGTTAGCGCAAATAGCAATTACTTTATCGCCGTAAACATCAAACAACGAAGTAGATGCGTGCAAATGCTGCCGCCCATGCACTGTGCTCACCAGCGGCACCGGCAGCCCGCGCAAAGCCGCGTAGCACACCCAGCTCGCGGCGCGGGCGTGGGCATGAACCACGTCAATGCGCTCCTGCTGCACCAGCGCCCGGATGCGGCGCAGGTTGCGCCAACGGGCGGCGTAGCGACGGTCCGAAATCGGGGCCGTGAGCTGCGTGGCCCCGGTGGGCAGCGGCGCGGGCGCGTCCGACAGCACCCATACGGCGTGGCCCTGCGCCCGGTGCGCCTCGGCCAGCTGCACCGCGTAGGCCACCGAACCCGCAAAAAACTCGGCCGATAAAACGTGTAAAATTCGCATGGGCGAAAACCGGTCCGCACCGGACGATAAGAAAAAGCGTAGCCCCAAAATTACCCCGCTGCGCCCGGCCAACCCGCCAAACCGCCGTATTTTGCGGCCCGCCATGCCCGACACTCCCTCCCAGGCCGCTTACCGGGCCTTCTGCGCCACCGCCCCCGACGTGCCCCTCTTCGCCCAGCCCTGGTACCTCGATGCCTGCGCCGAGGGCGGCTCCTGGGATGCCGCGCTGGCCCTCAAAAAAGGCCGCCCCGTGGCGGCGTTGCCGTATTTCGTTAAGCAAAAAGGCCCGTTTCGTTACGCCACCATGCCGCCGTTCGTCAAGTGGCTGGGGCCGTACCTGCTACCCGAATTGCGCGGCAAGCTCGCCACCGAGCACACGGTCATGAAAGCCCTTATCGCCGCGTTGCCGCCGCTGGCCGCTTTCAAACAAAATTTTTACCCCACCATCACCAACTGGCTGCCATTTTACTGGGCTGACTACCAGCAAACTACCTACTATACCTATCGCCTCACCGACCTCGACAATCTCCCAGCGCTGGAAGCCCGTTTTGAGGCCGACGTGCGCCGCACCCTACGTAAAAGCGCCCAGCACCTGCGCGTACTGCACGACCTCGACCCCAAAATCTTATTCGATTTCGCGCCGGCCATTTACCGCAAGCAACAACTGCCCATGCCCTTTTCCTGGCAACAGTTTAAGCGCCTCGACGACGCACTAGCGCAGCAGCAGGCGCGAAAATTATTTTTTGCAGTTGATGCAAGCGGCCAGGTACACGGAGCCGCCCAATTGATTTGGGACGCGCAAACTGCCTATTTTCACCTTGCCGCCGACAACCCCGCGTTGCCTCCAAGTGGCGCTGGCAAGTTTCTTATCTGGGAAACCATCCGCTACGCAGCCGAAGTCCTGAAGCTCCGTTGCTTCGATTTTGAGGGCAGCATTCTGCCGGGCGTCGAGTACGTGCGCGTCCGATTCGGGGCCACCCAAACCCCCTACTCCTTCGTCTGGAAAAACCACTCCCGCGCTTTCGCCCTGCTCGAAACCGCCAAGACGCTGTTCCGCTAACCCACCCAAAAAACCAAAGCCAACAAAAAAACGCCGCCCTGTCAGGCGGCGTTTTTAGTCAAAGAACTCTCACAAAACCAATCCGTTTCATCCGTTAAAGCGGTTTTCACCTTGGTGATATACTATCCTGGGGACGGCTCTAACTCCGTTTGAATCGGCGGTTCTAGACATCCAGCTTCGCGTACTTGGCGTTGCGCTCGATAAAATCGCGGCGCGGGGCCACCTCATCGCCCATCAGCATCGAAAATAAGTGGTCGGCTTCGGCGGCCGACTCTACCGTCACACGCTTCAGCGTGCGGGTCATGGGCTGCATGGTCGTTGTCCAGAGCTGCTCGGCGTTCATCTCACCTAATCCCTTGTAGCGCTGCACGTTCACGGTTTCGGGCTTGCCCCGGCCCATTTCTTCCTGGGCGGCCATGCGCTCCTCTTCGTTCCAGCAGTAGCGTTCTTCTTTGCCGCGCTTCACGAGGTAAAGCGGCGGCAGGGCGATGTAAATGTAGCCGTTGTCCACTAGCTCGCGCATATAGCGGAAAAAGAACGTCAAAATCAGCGTCCGAATGTGCGAGCCGTCGATGTCGGCATCCGTCATGATGATGACTTTGTGATAACGCAGCTTGCTGAAATTGAGCGGGCCGGTTTCCACGCCATCATCGTCAGTGTTGAAGGCCAGGCTCTTGCGTTCGTTAAACGTCACGCCGAGCGCAGTAATCATATTCTTGATTTCCTCGTTTTCCAGGATTTTGTGCTCCTGGGCTTTCTCGACGTTCAAAATCTTGCCGCGCAGCGGCAGAATGGCCTGAAACGCCCGGTTGCGCCCCTGCTTGGCCGTGCCGCCGGCCGAGTCGCCTTCCACCAGGTACAGCTCGCAAATTTCGGGGTCCGAGTCGGAGCAGTCGGCCAGCTTGCCCGGCAACGAATTGCTGCCCAGCACGTTCTTGCGCTGCACCATGTCCTTCGCTTTCTTAGCGGCCATGCGGGCCTTGGCGGCCAGTATCACCTTGTCCATGATGCGGTTGGCCTGGTTGGGGTTCTCCTCCAGGTACTGGGTCAGGATTTCGCCCACCACCGTGTTCACGGCCCCGCTCACGTCGGAGTTGCCGAGCTTGGTCTTCGTCTGCCCCTCAAACTGCGGTTCGGCCACCTTCACCGAAATTACGGCCGTGAGGCCCTCGCGGAAGTCGTCGCCGGTAATCTCGACCTTGTTTTTTTCGAACAGCTTGTTTTTGTCGCCGTAGGCTTTCAGCACCCGCGTCACGGCCGAACGAAAGCCCGCCACGTGCGTGCCGCCTTCCACAGTGTTAATATTATTGACGTAGGAATAGACGTTCTCCTGATAGGAGGTATTGTACTGCAACGCCACTTCTACCGGCGTACCGCCCTTCTCGCTTTCCACATAAATCGGCTCCTTTAGCAGCGAGGGCCGGGCCTCGCCGTCGAGGTAGCGCACAAAGTCGCGCAGGCCACCTTCGGAATAAAATTCCTCGTTCCGAAAAACGCCACCCTCCAGCACCTCGCGGTGGTCGGCGAGGGTGATGCGGATGCCTTTGTTGAGGTACGACAAATCGCGCAGGCGGCCGGCAATGGTGTCGTAGCGGTACTCGTGCTCGGTGAAAATGCTGTCGTCGGGCAGGAATTCGACCTCCGTGCCGTGCTCATCGGTGTCGCCTATTTCCTTAACGTCGTACTGCGGAAAACCGATTTTATACTCCTGCTGGTACACGTGCCCGGTGCGGCGCACCGTCACTTTCAGGTCTTTGCTCAGCGCGTTCACGCAGCTCACGCCCACGCCGTGCAGGCCCCCGGATACTTTGTAGGAGCCTTTGTCGAACTTGCCGCCGGCGTGCAGCACGGTCAGCACCACTTCCAGGGCCGAGCGGCCTTCTTTGGCGTGAAAATCGACCGGGATGCCGCGCCCGTTGTCGCGCACCGTGATGGAGTTGTTTTCGTTGATGGTGACGTTAATCAGGTCGCAGTGCCCGGCTAGGGCCTCGTCAATCGAGTTATCGACCACCTCCCACACCAGGTGGTGCAGGCCCTTGAGGCCGGTGTCGCCGATGTACATACTGGGCCGTTTGCGCACGGCCTCCAGCCCTTCGAGTACCTGAATGCTGTCGGCCGAATAATCGGCCCCTGCGGCGTTTTTTTCTTGCGTTTCGGTCATACTAATGAGGGGAAAGCAGTGGGTGAACCGGAGGAATAAGCCCCCGGTTGCTCAACACGTAAAGATACGCATTTTCTGACGAAATTACTAATTTTCAGTTCGCAAAACTGCGGGGTTTTAGTGCGTTTTTGATGGTGTCAGTGGCCTTTTTGAAACTTGCACCTTGCACGTTGATGGCTTCGTGCCTGCTACAGCCGGGCGGCACCGAAACACGCCGCAAAAGCCACAAAAAAAGGCCCTTTCCCGCAAGGGAAAGGGCCTTCCAAAACCGGAACCGAAACCGATTACTCGATAACGAGCTTCTCGGTGGCAATGCCGCTGGCATCCGACAAACGCAGGGTGTACACCCCGGTCTTCTGCCCGCTCAAATCGAGGGTGATGCTGGTGGAGTTCAAAGCCGTGGCGTTCAGCACACGGGTTGAAACCACGCGGCCCATTACGTCGAACACCGTCAGCACCGTACCCGCCTTGATGCCCGAAGCCAGCGAAACGCTGAACACGCCACCAGCGCTCGGGTTAGGCGATACCGTCAGCGAACGCTGCAACTGAGAGTTGCGAATAGCCGACAATGGAACACGCGGACACGTTGCGGGCAACACTTTGTACATACCCCCTTGTCCACCAGGAGTAGGAGGGTTAGCAGTGGCGCGAGCAGTGTATCCACCCAAATAGCCCTCATAAGTGTCCGTTGAAGTTGGGTTAGTAGAGCAGTTGATAAAATCCACGGCTGCGTAGCGTTTCGCTCCGCCGCGCTCGATATCCCTCCAAGTAATCCCGTCCACACTGAACGACACACCGTAATTGGTACGTGCCTGGCTGCCTGCTACTGCCTGGCCTACACTGAAGAAGCCTACGCCGGGAACGGCATCAATGCCGAAGCGGTAAAACTTGCCGCGAACGGTATCAGCGCCGGCTGGCAATGCCTGCGATACCCAAGTCACGCCACCGTCGGTGGTGCGAATGAGGTCGGCATCAATGGCGTTGGTACGAAAAGCAATGCCGTTGTTCTGGTCTTTAAAAGCGATAGCCGATACGCCGCCCATCAATGGGGTGTTCTGGGCCGTCCAGGTCAGGCCACGGTCGATGCTACGCAGGATGCGGGCGGGTTCATCTACGCCCCCAACGACGTGGTTGGTGCCCGCCCATACAGTGTTGCCGAGGGCAGTGAAAACATCCGTGATGCCATACTCATCGGCATCGAGCGGGGCCGGAAGGTTAGCCGCCGCAATGCGCGTCCAGGTAGGAGCAGCGGCATTGGCGTTGGTGGTGCGGATAAACTCAAATACGCCGGGACCGGAGGTAGGCAGCGGGTTGGGGTCGCCGAAGGCCACGCCCTCGGTGGGGCTGAACATATGCACCCAGTTGGCGAAGCCAGCGGGAGGAGCAAAATTGGCACCAGTTGTAACACGGCGCCAGGTAGCACCGCCGTTGTTGGTGCGAATAACTTCGCCGCTGCTTGGCGCGGCCGAGGTGTACTGGGCGCAGAAGGCCGTGGTGGTGCTTACCGGGCTGATGCTGGCGGCCACGTAACCGAGCGTACCAGCAATGGAGTTGAAGTCAAACTGCGTACCGGCCGGCAGGTTGGCATTGGTGATGATGATACTGTTGCGGGTTGAGGCAGCTACGGCTTCCTGCATAACGCCCCAGCAAAAGGTGGGCGAAATGGTTACCAGTTGACTTACCAAGTAGTTCGGGGTGCTGTTCACACCGACGGTGTTTACTTCCCTCCAGGGGCCAGCAGTTGGTATCTGAGCAAAAGCGCTGAAGCCGAGGCCCAGCAAGCCCAGCGTAAGTAGGGATTTTTTCATGGGGAGTGTGTGAGAGGTAAAAAGTGAAGAAGGGGTTGATTTTGAATGAAAACAGGGCAAAAAACCTACGGTGGCGATGGGCCATAGCGGTTTTCAAGTGCCAAGTTAGGCAATAAATTCTTAACTGCCGCGTAAAGTTCGTTTTGCTACCGGCACCAGGTACCGCCGCTGCTGGCCCCGCTGGGGCTGTTTCGGCCCGAAAACTACGGACGTGGCCCGGCTGAATTACGCAGTTGCCGGGCGTAGCCCCACCAAGAATCGAACTTGGAACCGCAGATTAGAAGGCTGCTGTTTTATCCATTAAACTATGGGGCCGGGCAACGGCTGACCAGCTGCGGCCGGTAAAGGTACGCCCAGCGGATGGACGGCGGTAAGCCCGACCAGGCTGGCACAAAAAAACCGCTTCGGCACGAGTGCCAAAGCGGTTTGGTGCAGTCGGGGTGGCAGGATTCGAACCTACGACCTCCTGCTCCCAAAGCAGGCGCGATACCGGGCTACGCTACACCCCGAGGGTTAATGATGAATTAGAAATTATGAGTTATGAATTGCAGCAACTCACAACTCATAATTTTTAATTCATAATTACAAACCGTGGAGAGAGGGGGATTCGAACCCCCGGTAACCTTTAGAGCTACGGCAGTTTAGCAAACTACTGGTTTCAGCCACTCACCCATCTCTCCGAACTTGGCTGGTGCTTCTCGATTGAAGCGGGTGCAAATATACGGGCGGTTTGTGGAAATTGGCCTTCTGACAAAAAAATGTTCGGCCACCGGTTCTGCGCAGCCGGGTGTTTCTTTGCGGGTGGGTTGGCCGACAGCGACTTCTAACGCCCTGTTTATCAATTTATTTTTGTTCGCTTTGCGCAGGCAGCCGCACCCACGTCAGTCGTTAAAACAGACCTTTTAGAAACGTGCCGAATTGGGCTTATCCGAATTTTGAGCTGTTGGGCGGGCTGGCCGTGGCCCTGTTATTGGTGCTGCTCGCTTACGTTGGCCGGGTGCGGCGGCTGGGCCGGGCGCTGGGCCAGGGCACGGGGCGGCTGGCCTGGAAGCTGCCCTTGCGGGTGCTGGCCGGGGCGGCGCTGGGCGTGGCCTTGCTGGGCCCGGCAGTGGGTGTGCGCCGCCAACCGGTGCGCACGACGGGCAAAGACTTGTGGGTGATAATGGACGTTTCGCGCTCGATGGATGCCACCGATGTGGCCCCCAGCCGGCTATTGCGGGCGCAGGGCGAGGTGGAGCGGCTGCTGCGGACGTTGCCGGCCGACCGCCTGGGGCTGGTGGTTTTTGGCAGCGAGGCCCGCGTACAGTGCCCGCTTACGTTTGACCAGGATGCCCTGCGGGTGTTTGTGCGGACGTTGGGTACGGAGTTGCTACCGCCTGGCCCCACCCGCCTGCACGCGCCGTTGCAGTTGCTGCTCGAACGCCTGGGCCGGGCTCCGGCAGCGGCCCGCAGCACGGCGGTGGTGTTGATGAGCGACGGCGAGGATTTTGGCGAAAACCTGGAGCCCGTGCTGCGCAGCCTGGGCCGAAGCGGCACCCGGATACACACCGTGGGCGTGGGCACAGCGGCGGGGGCCAGCATTCCGCAAGCCGGGGGCCGGCTGCTCCGCAATGCGAAGGGCCAGCCAGTACGCAGCCGCCTCCAGGCGGCGGCGCTGATGCAGGTGGCGGCCCAAACCGGCGGCCTGTACGCGGAGCTGAACGACCAGCAAAACGGCCTGCCGCGCCTGTTGGATGCCCTCCGCAACGCCCCTGGCACGACCGAACAGGTGCGGACCGTGGCCGTGGCCGACAACCGTTACCGTTACCCGCTTGCGCTGGCCGTTATGCTGCTCGTGCTGGACGTATTGCTCACGATAAGGGTGCTGAAACCGCAATGATTACTCCAAAAACGGTGCTGCTGTTTGCCTGGCTGGCGGCCCCCGGCTGGCATTGGTTGCTGGGCATTGGGCAGCGCAACGCGGCGGTGGTGCAGGCGCAGGCGGCCGAACGACGGAGGCATTGGGCGGGTGCCGCCGCTGCCTGGCAAGCGGCAGCCGGCTCCCGCCCCGGCCCGGAGATGTTGCTCAACCTGGCTCACGCGCAATTAAAAGCCGGGCAGACGGCTGCTGCCCGCCGCAGCTACGGCCAGTTGCTGGCCCCCGCTACCCCGGCCGCTGCCGGCAGCGTAGCGCGGCAACAGTTGGCGCTGTTGGCTGCCACGCAGCGCAGCTTCGTGCCGGCCCTGGGGCTGCTGCGCGAGGCCCTGCGCCTCGACCCCGCCAACCCCGTAGCCCGCCGCAACTACGAGC
>JANYFQ010000293.1 GCA_025362615.1 Hymenobacter sp.
CGACGCGCGGCTTGAACGAGTGGGGCCGGCCTTTGCGCGAGCCTAACCGCACGTCGGAGACGCGAAGCCAATCGGCAGCGCGTTAAAAACGCGCGCCAGCCGACTTTCTAAACAGCTTCAACAAGAAACCAGCAACAAGAAACAGCCCGCATTACAGCAGTTAAAAGGTGATTGCTGGCTTGATTGCTGGCGAGTGCATCTGTCCCGCAGTGAGCGCAGTGGTAAAAACGCAGTGAACGCACTGCAGTTGTGAGCACGCATGAGCGACAATTTAACAATACAACAATCAAACAATTAAAAATGAACACCTTCGGTACTCTTTTTCGCATTACCACTTTCGGCGAGTCGCACGGGGCGGGCATTGGGGTAATAATTGACGGCTGCCCGGCGGGCGTGGCCGTGGAAACCGGGCAGATTCAGGCGGCGCTCGACCGGCGGCGGCCGGGGCAATCGGACCTGACGACGCCGCGCAACGAGGCCGACCGGATGCAGCTGCAATCGGGGGTGTTCGAGGGCATTAGCACCGGCACGCCCATCAGCCTTTTCATCCCCAACGCCGACCAGCGTTCCGACGATTACAGCCACGTAGCCCACGCCTACCGCCCCAGCCACGCCGACTACACTTACGATGCCAAGTACGGCCGCCGCGACTACCGGGGCGGCGGGCGCTCGTCGGCCCGCGAAACGGCGGCGCGGGTGGCGGCCGGGGCCGTGGCCGCCGCGCTGCTGGCCCATTTTGGGGTGCGCGTAGCGGCCTACGTGTCGGCCGTGGGCGAAATTGAAGTGCCCCTGGGCTACGAAAAGCTGGATTTAAGCCTCATCGATAGCAACCCTGTGCGCTGCCCGCACCCGGCTACGGCCGCGCTCATGGAGGCCCGCATCCGCGCCGCGCAGGCGGCGCACGATACCGTGGGCGGCATTGTCACGGGGGTGGCGTTCGGGGTGCCACCGGGCCTGGGCGAGCCGGTGTTTGATAAGCTACCGGCCGTGCTGGGCCACGCCCTACTCAGCATCAACGCCGTGAAAGGCTTCGAGTTCGGCTCCGGCTTTGCCGGTACGCAACTGCCCGGCAGCGAGCACAACGACGAATTTTATACCGACGAAATCGGCCGCGTGCGCACCCGCAGCAACCATAGCGGCGGCAGTCAGGGCGGCATCAGCAACGGGGCCGACGTGTATTTCCGGGTCGCATTCAAGCCCGTGGCTACCATCCTTCAACCCCAAGCCACCATCAACGACCAGGGCGAAAGCATCACCCTGGCGGGCCGCGGCCGGCACGACCCCTGCGTGCTGCCCCGCGCCGTGCCCATCGTGGAAGCCATGACGCAACTCGTGCTGGCCGATTTGCTGCTGCGGGCGCGGGGGAACCGGGTGTGAGGGAATTGAGCGCCTGGGCCTCAATGAGTGAATGAGTGCATGAGCGAATGAGTGAATTATTAGGCTGATGGCGCAAGATGGTGCATTGCCAACTAACAACTCACTCATTCGCTCATGCACTCATTCACTCATTGCAAATCAGGCATTTGTTCGCCGTTTTGGTGACGCGAAAATCAGAATTTTGCGTCGCCGCTATTTGCCCAGCGGCGGTAAGTCGCCGAACAGGAGCTGGCTGGCCCACACTTCGTCGCCTTGCTGCTGCATTTGGAAACCGATGTTGCGGCTGCCGTCGGGCCAGGCTTTGGCCGCATCCAGCTTTTGGTCGAGCAGTTGGCCATCGACGGCAAAAAACAGGCTGCCGTGGTTGCGGAACATCCGCAAGGTATGCTCGGCGGCCACGTCGAAACCTTTGGGCAGGGCGGCGCTCATCACCTCGTTCATCGAGCCGTTGGCGGCCTGAAACTGGCGGCCCACCAGCCGGGGGCCGCTGCCCGTGGCCTCGAAGCTGAGAAGCATGAACTGGTCGGAGGCGTTGCGGGCCATGTTGCCCCACATGAGGCCGGCGCGGCCGTTGGCGCGGAATTTTGCTTCCAGGCCCACGTCCTGGCCTTTGTCGGGGAAGTTCATAGCCATCGGCAGCAACACCATGTTGGTGGGGTTGGCGCTGGTGTACTTGACGTGGTAGGTGCCGCCGCCCAGCTCGATGCTGCGGTTGGCGCTCGACTTGTCCTGCCAGCCGTGGGTGTTGTCCTGAAACTTTTCGGTCCACACATTTTGGGCGAAAGCGGGGGCGGCGGCCAGCAGGGCCAGGGCCAGCCCGGCGGTGGTGAAGCGGTTATTCATCGTCTGAAAAGAAAAAAGCGAGAAGTTGAGCGCCCCGCCAGCGTCGGCGGGGAACGATGCAAAGGTCCGAGGGCAAAAACCGCCCTGCCATACCTGCCAGCCCGTATTTTTCCCTCCGTGCTGGCCCGGATGGGGATTTCTGGTTGTCGGCCCAAATTGCACACAGCCGCAGCGCAGCGATATGTTTGTAGAAAACCAGAAGTGTAAGGCTCCAAGCCGCAACGCGGCGGCATATTGCCACGGAGACGCTACGACCATATATCGCCGCGCTGCGGCTGTCCGCAACCTAAATTGTTTATGGGATTTCGAACCGTGCTGCCTTACTTGCGTCTTCTTTGATTCGCAACATTTTCGTTATGACATTTGACCTGATACTAACCGATTACCTACACCAAGTAGAAAAGCGTTGTCGTCAGCAACTAGAGGCTTGGTACGGGCTGGATGCCCTACCGCCGGGCCTGCAACCCGACGCATTATCTCTGACGGCCCTGCACTTTCTGCACACGGCCATCGACCGCAACGAGGGCGCAACCGGCCCCCGGCAGGATTATTTGCTAGTTCTGCCCGACGCGAAACTATCGGAAGAAGTGCTGCGCGGTGCCTTACTCGGGGCTTTGCTGAGTAAGTACCGGGCCAACTACATCACAGCCAGCCCGGTAAAGGTGGCATATGCCAGCGGCGATATTTTGCTGCGCATCAAAAAAAACGGCGAAACCGAATTGCGCCAAGTGGTACAGGTAGATGCGGCGGGTGGCATCCTGAAACTAACCCGTTTCCCAAACCCCGACGGGCTGCGCGACCCGGCCCCGCACCGTAATTTCGTCCGACTGCTGCCCGCAGACGAAGCCAATCAAATGGGGTTTGGGGCGTATGGGCCAGCGGTGGCCCAACGCTTGGCCGCGAACATGAACGCCATTCGGGGTTTACTCAAGGACGTGGACGGGCAGGTGGCGGCCCTTCCACATCGGCTTGGGCTGATATGCAAGCGCGAGGTCATTGACGGTTTGCAAGCAGTCCTGCCGTTGCCCGTACGCTACTGGCGTAGCAACGGCAACGGCCACCTTCACTTGCCCCTCGCCCCGCTCGTGGAAGCCGCCCGCTCATACAGTAAGCTCAAGGCATTTGCCGAAGCCAAAGCCCGGCCGGTGTGCGACGAACTGCTGATTTTCGATGCCGATAAATACTGCGACGGTAACGGCTTGTTCGACCAGATTCGGGAGGGGCGCGGCTGGCAAAACTACCGCAACCTGGTGTTGGTGGGGTCGCGACGACCTCGTGCCGACCACGACTTTCGGAGTTGGGAATGGACGCCCGAAGAACTGGCCCTGTTGCGCGGGTTACCGTGCCGCCTGCCCCAAGTGGTGCCGTGCGTGGCCCCCGCCGTACGGGCCGCTCACGAGGCCCTTTGCCAACGCATTGGTGCGCTGGCGGTGGCCCACGGGCCGGAACTAAAGGCGTTGCTGCGCGGGGCAGCGTTGTTTTACCGGCTGGTGTTGCCGTTGGCCAACGGCCCGTCCCAGCAAGAACCCGTGCGTCAAACCGCCGGTTTGCTGGCCTGGGTGCGAGTACAATTGGAGAGCGACGAGGTGTTTGCGGCCGTGGGCATCGGGGGCGTGGCGCGGGAGCAAATCAGGGCCGAATTGCTGATTTTGTTTGAGACGCTGGCGCAGGCCGTGGCCAGCAGCGGGGCCAAGTTTGAGGCCGTGCGGGCCGCCTGTGCTGCCCCGGCACCCGCCAATTGGCCCAAAGGCAAAGCCCGGCGGGGCAAGCTGCCGCCCGTGGTGCTGGTGCTGCCGCGTCGCGATGTGGCCGCCGCCGAAGTAGCGCTGAGAACGGCCTTGCAAGCCGTTCTATTGCCCGACCAAGTTACCCGCTTGCGCGTAATGCCGGTGCAACGGCTGGCTCAGGCCATTGCCGCGCCCGCTCTGAACCGGCCAGGTGCGGTGTGGCTACTGCCTAGCTTACGCTTCGGCCGCCAAACGCCGGACCACAATGAGTTGAGCCTATATCGGCAACTGCTGTTGTTGCAAGCCGACGTGCGCCTGCTGGCCTATGCAGGCGTGGACGAGGGCCGGGCCACTCAACTCGCCGCCCGCCACGCCCAATTAGTAGAAACGGCCCTGTTGCATCCCGGCCGGGCGCATTTTGTGGGCGAGCTACGGCCCGAGCTACCTGCCCGGCCTGTGGTACTCGCCGCCGGCGAAACTGCGCCCGCCACCCCGCCCGCCGAGGCCGAGTTGCCACCCCTGACCTACACCCCGCAACTCCTGCCCGACCCTGAAGCTCAAGCCAACTTTGACGAGTTAGACGACCTCTTCGGCCCGCTGCCTGCGCCCGCTGCTGCCGCCAGTCCGCTGGCCGCATTTGCCTGGCGGCCGGTGTCGGCACCATCGGCGGCCGACTTGGCCGCCGACGACTTGACCGATGCCCCTGAGCCAGACTTGACCGACGACGACTCGGATGACGATGAAACCGTCGAGCACGAGGGCCAAAACACCCCTGAACAAGCCTACACCCTGCGTTTCGCCAACGGCGAAGAAAAAACCTTGCCTGCCACGGCCCGCGTGTACGCCCGCTTGCCCCCCGACCCCAACTGGCAACCCCGTACCCCGCCCCAACTTTTAAGCGGCGACGAGGTGCTCCTAATTGTGTCGAACCCCGGTGCCATTCGGGTTGAACTTGTGGGCCTGCAACCCGAGAAAATGCAGGAAATTGACGAGATGAGCAAGCTGTGGAAAGACGTGTTGCGGCGGCTGTGCCAGCGGTTTTTTCACAGCGACGTGGCCGCTTTGCACCGGAAACTACAGTTTCACGGGTTGAGCGTACACCTACAGAGCGTGACCAACTGGCTCAACACTACGGGTAGTACCCGCTTCCCAGAAGCGTGGAGCGACCTGCAAGCCCTGGCCGACCTCGAGGCTCGTTTCCTGAAGGAAGAGGCCCAGCTTGCTCCCCAACTAGAACGACTACGGACTGCCCGCCGCGCCAACGACCGGGCCGTGGCCGGTTACAGCCGGAGCTTCAATGCTCAGTTGAAACGGTATCTGAAAGATAACCGAGCCGTGCCCACCGACCCCGAACTGGCCCGCCTGCTCGGCAACACCCGGCCGCGCTTGCTACACAGCGTGGTGCCGGCCGGCCCCAATCATCCCACCGACCCGCTGTGGTTCCTTTCCTTCTGATGAACAACGCCCTGCCGCCCCCGCCCCTGACTGACACCCAGGCCCGCGATTCTTTCCGCCACGTGGTGGCCGCCACTCTGCTTGGCCCCGGCGGCGACCCCGACGGGGGCACCGACCCCGAACACGAGCAACTGGGCGATTTCCCGCTCCGTCGCTACTACACCGGGGTGCTGTTTCCGGCCCTGGCTGCCGCCCCGACGGCCACCGAAAGCGCGGCCGATGAAGACCCCGCCGACGAGGGTTCCGACGGCGATGACCTCGCGGCGGCCCTGGCTCAGGACGCCGCGACTGAAAGCGCCACCCTGGCCGAAGCCAACGCTGACTCGGCGGCCGATGCCGAGCAAACGCCGACCGACTACGACCCCGAACACACCTTTGTGCGGCGCGGCAGCGAACCCGCTGACACCGATTACCCAACGGCCAACCAGTTTTTTCCGGCCAACATGGGCCTCACGGCTTGCGTGGCGCATGATATGCCCGGCATGAGCCTCGACCTGCGCTTGGCCCTTTACGTGCGCCTCGACCCCACCGACCCCGACGCGGCCCGGCGGCTGGTGGCCCCGCTACCCGCTGGCTTGCTCAACGCCTACGCCGACCTGCTGTTGGCTCCGGGCTTCCCGGCAAGCTGGGCCGACGATACCGACGGCCTATTGCACTACGACCCAGCTACGCATTCGCTCCGCCTGCGCCGCGCCTTGCGGGGCAACCGGGCAGTCGGCACCCGTTCCGAAGACTTTGCCGCCTTTCAGCAATTTCGGAACAACGGCAACTACAAGCTGGCCGCCATGCCCGCCCTGGAGCGGTTGTTTTTCGGACCGGTGTGGGAGCGGTATCCGGTGCATCGGCACTTGCAACTCTCGTTGACTGAAGGCACCGCCGAACTGCGCCTCGACGACCTGGCGGCCCACCTGCCCCACCCCGCACCCGACGTGAAGGCGGCGCTTTACACCAAAATGTTGCGCCGGGGCGAATGCCTGTATGTGAAAGCACTGTTGGCCAATGAAAGCCCCTACGACGACCCGCGCCGCGTGAGTTCGCGCAAGCAACTCAACGAAGTGTGTTTCTTTCAAACCAGCCTCACGTTGGCCGTGCCGGCGGGGCAGGTGCTGAGTCCGCACCGAGTGGCGGCCAACCGGCCTTTTGATGCCGAAGCCGAAACGCTCGACCACCTCTATCGCCACGAACACGCCTACGGGCAGGGCCACAGCTGCGCCGCTTGCTGGGCCACCGAAGCCGAAACGGAGATTGCCGCCGCGCCCACCTGGCTCCGCACCACCTGGCTGCCGCAAGTGCTGGTGCCGGGCACCAGCATCGGCCTGGCCGATGACCTGAGCGCCGCCGCCCGCGCCAATGCTGACCGGGTGTGTGGCCTGCGCCACCTTTCCATTTGGGAAGCTTCAACCACGGCCGACGCACAGCTTCGGGCCGAACTTCACGATTTTGTGGGCGAGTACGCCGCTTGGCACCAGCGCCAGGCCGCTGCCGCCCAGGCCGACGGCACCGCCGACAAGGCCGTGGTGCAACAACTCCTGGCCAATCAGCAAACCGCCGCCCAGCGCCTGCACGACAACGTAGACCTGCTGGACGACCCCCGCGTGATGCAGTGCTTCCGGCTGGCCAACACCGCTATGCTGCTGCAAATGGTGCTCTCGGACGACGACGACTTCGGCGTTCGTGAGAAAGACCCCGGCTTGGACACTGGCAGCGAACGCGACACCAACCTCTATCGCTCGCTGGCTACGTTTGAACACCACCCCGGCCGCAAGGATGGCCAAGGCGGGCACCAGCCGTTCAGCTACCGGCCGTTTCAGTTGGCGTTTTTGCTGCTCAACCTGCGCGGCATTGTGGAGCCGGGCGTGGCCGAGCGCCGCGAGCAGGTGGACCTACTCTGGTTCCCGACCGGCGGTGGCAAAACCGAGGCCTACCTGGCCCTCACGGCTTTCACCATCCTGTGGCGGCGGCTTGCTTACGGCCCGGCGGGCGGCGGCGTGGCCGTCCTCATGCGTTACACGCTACGCCTGCTCACGGCCCAGCAATTCGAGCGAGCCGCCCGGTTGATTTGCGCGCTGGAATTTATGCGCCAGAAGCTAGGGACCGAGTACGGTTTGGGAGCCGAGCGCATCGGCTTGGGGATGTGGGTGGGCGGCAGCACGACACCCAACAAGCTCGAACAAGCCGTCGAAGCCCGAACGCATATCGGGCAGCAACTCAACAACCACCGCCTCGCAGTACCAGCGCGGCTGGCCGAGGCCCGGAAACGCAACCGGTTTGCGCTTTCGGCCTGCCCGTGGTGCGGCGGGCGGCTCGTTGCTGCCAGCCCCCGCGATGCCAACGCTGCCGTGTGTGGTTTTGAGGCCACCACGGGCGCACGGGCCGGGTTTCGGGTGTTTTGTTTGGACGAGCGCTGCTTTTTTCAGGGCCGGCCGGGGCAGGGCTTGGATAAGGGCCTGCCGATTGATGTGGTGGATGAGTCATTGTACCGGCGGCCCCCGGCCTTGCTCTTCGCCACCGTCGATAAATACGCCCAGCTCGCGCACCGCTCCGAAGGTGGGCGACTTTTCGGCCTGCGCGGGCTGCCCGGCGATGGCCCCGCCCAGCGCCCGCCTGACCTTATTATTCAGGACGAACTGCACCTGCTCAACGGTCCGCTAGGGTCGGTGGTGGGCTTGTTTGAAACCGCCGTGGAGCTGCTGGCCACCCGCGACGGCATCTGCCCCAAAATAATTGCCTCCACGGCTACCACCCGCAACACCGCCCAACAGGTGGCGGCCCTCTACGGTGGCCGGCGGGTGGCGGTGTTTCCACCCAGCGGCACCAGCCACACCGACAGCTTTTTTGCCCGCACCATGCCGGGACGGCGACTGCACCTTGGATTTTTGCCCACTGGCAAATCGGGGCCTGACGCCCAGGTGCGGCTACTGGCCGGGCTGCTGGCCCAACGGGCGCGGCTGTTGCAGTACGTGCATGAGCAACAGCCCGATTGGGCCGCGCTCGTGGACAAGTACTGGACGCTGGTCGTGTATTTCAACAACCTCAAGGACCTGGGCAAGACCAGCAACCAGGTCGGGGCCGAAATCGGGGAATACTTGCGGGGCCTGCACCACCGCTTCCACCTGCCTGAAGCCGGGTTTGGTTTTGCCCACCGCTACCTAACCCAGCGCACCCGCGAACTCACCAGCCGCGTCAGCAGCCAGGACATCAAGTACGCGCTTGACGACTTAAAACGGACGTTTCCGCCCCAGGTGCCGCATTTCGACCACGCGACCAGAACCGTCATCAACCGGCTCGAAACCGTGGATTTGGTGCTGGCCAGCAATATGCTTTCCGTGGGCATTGACGTCGAACGTTTCAACCTGATGCTGATGGCGGGCCAGCCCAAAAACGTGGCAGAGTACATTCAGGCCGCCAGCCGGGTGGCCCGGCAGGCACCGGGCCTGGTCATCAGCCTGCTCAATCCAAATCGCGCCCGTGAGAAGTCGCACTTTGAAAACTACGTGGCCTTCAACCAAGCCTACTACCGGGCCGTGGAGCCGCTCACCGTCACGCCCTACACGCCCGTCACGCTCAACAAGGCCCTGAACCTGGTGC
>JANYFQ010000296.1 GCA_025362615.1 Hymenobacter sp.
ACACGTCACGCCCTATCTCCACCAAAACCGCAACGGCCGCACGCACTTCCTCAACCTGACCCGCCCCTTGAATGCCAGCTACTTGCGCCTGACCGTGGACACGCCCGAGGACTTTATTTTGATAGAACGACTGCTCACCGACCACCGTGCCGGTACCCTCGACGGCGAAGCCCTCATCGCCCTACTCGCCGCCCACCCCGAGCTAGTGGCGTTGAACAGCCACATCGAGCAAAAAAAACTGTGATGCCCCGCCCCCGCCTCCTGCTGCGTGCCGATGGCAACGCCCGGCTGGGCCTGGGCCACGTAATGCGTAGCCTGGCCCTGGCCGAAGAAGTGGCGCCGCTGTTCCAGGAAATTGTTTTGCTGACTCAGGCCCCCGCCGAGGCCGTGCGCCAGTTGGCCCGCACGGTGCCAGCCACGGTGCAACCCCTACCCTTGCAAGACGTTGGCAATGAAATAGCCCAGGTGCAAAACCTGGTTCGACCGAACGACGTGCTGGTGCTGGACGGCCACGGATTTGGCCTTGATTACCAGACCGCTATGCTGGCCGTTGGCTGCCGACTGGTGCTGATTGACGACCTGCACCAACACCCCGTGCTGGCCCATTTGGTCATCAACCGTGGCCCGGCAGTGCAAGCCACCGATTACGTGGCCCGGCCCTACACCCGGTTTTGCCTGGGGCCGGCGTTTTCGCTGCTGCGGCGGCCGTTTCGCGAGTTAGCCCGCTTGCCCTGGCCAGCGCCAACAGTTATTTCATCCGCGCTGCTGTGCTTCGGCGGGGCCGACCCGTTGGGCTTTACCCATCAGACAATGAAGGTGTTATTGTCGTTGCCCCAAATCAAGCACGTTGGCGTGGTGCTGGGCAGCGCCTTTACTGCCGAAGCGACTTTGCACGAACTAGCCGCTCAGTTTCCGACCAGGCAAGTCGATTTTCACCGCGATGTGCCCGCCGCCGAACTAGCCGCGTTGCTGCTGGGCCACGAGGCCGCCGTGGTGCCCGCCAGCACCGTGCTGCTCGAAGCACTGCTGCTGGGCTGCGCCGCCGTCACCGGCTACTACGCAGCCGACCAGCAAGCCCTGGCCGGGTACGTGGCGGCCCACCAGCAGGCGTTTTCGGTGGGTAACTTTGCCCGCCACACTCCCGAAACGCTGCAAGCGGCTTTGGCGCAGGGCCTGGATTTTCACCAAAACAACCTCCGCCAGCCTTACGCCAAGCCTCTGCAAGACGAAACTTTGCGGTCAGAATTTGAGCGGCTTCTGAAAATCGACACCAGATAAGTGAGTAGGCAGAAGTAAGTAGCCAGTAGAAAGGCTGAAGCCGTTGTTTTTCAATGCTGTTTACCAAATATTTCTACTATTTACTTTTGACTTGCTACTTACTTGATTGGTAATTAGCCACTCTTGCCAACCGTTAGCTGCCAACCCACAACGACTCATGCAAACCGACCTGCTCCGCCCGCTCACCGCCGACGACCTGGAACTAGTGCGGAACTGGCGCAATTCGGCGGCCGTAGCGCAGTATATGTACACCGACGCGCCGGTATCGGCCGAGCAACAACAAGCTTGGTTTACGCGCATCAGCTTGGATGTCAGCAAGGAATACTGGATAATTTCGTACCAGAACCGCCCCGTGGGCGTAGCCAACCTCTACGCCATCAACCCCGACGCTCGCTCCTGCTATTGGGCTTTTTACCTGGGCGACGAAAACCTGCGCGGCAGTGGCATCGGGGCCAAAGTAGAAATGGCCGTGCTGGAGTATGTGTTTGAAGTTCGCAAGCTCAACAAATTGCTTTGCGAAGTATTTGTGAGCAACGACAAGGTGATTGCGATGCACGAAAAATTTGGGTTTCGGCGCGAGTCGTATTTTCGGCAGCACATCTACAAAAACGGCGTTTTTCAGGACGTGGTGGGCCTGGCCTTGCTGCAACGCGAGTGGCAACAGCTCCGGGAGCCACTCAAAGCCAAGTTCTTGCACCCCTAACACCCTCTTGTCCATGCTTCTGGCCCCCGGCGACACTGCCGCTCTCAGCAAAACCATTACCGATGCCGACGTGCGGCAGTTTGCGGCTCTCTCGCTCGATGCCAACCCCTTGCATCTGGACGAAGCATACGCCCGCCAGGCCCGTTTTGGCCAACGCATTTGCCACGGAATGCTGTACGGTGCCCTGGTAAGCGCCGTGATTGGCAACCAGTTGCCCGGCCCTGGCACCATCTACATCAGCCAGAATTTTCAGTTTTTGAAGCCCGTTTTTCGGGGTGATACCATCACGGCCACCGTCACGGTGACGATGGTCGAAACCGCCCGCCGCCAGGCCGTGTTGCGTACCGACTGCCACAACCAGCACGGCGTACTGGTGCTGGCTGGCGAGGCCCGCGTGTTGCTGCCGCCGGCAACGGGTAGCTGATTTTTTTCATCGCCGTCCAATTAAAATTCAACTTCTTAACGCGCTAAAAAGAACGGCCACCCAACAGCAACCATGTTCGAAATAGTCATCGGTGGTCGGCCCGTCGGCCCGGCGCACAAGCCGTTCATCATCGCCGAAATGTCGGGCAACCACAACCAGGATTTGGCCCGCGCCCTGGCCCTGGTCGATGCCGCCGCCGCTGCCGGGGTCGATGCCCTCAAGCTGCAAACCTACACCGCCGACACCATCACGATGGACACTGGCTTCGCCATCGACGCGGCGGCGCAGTCGCTTTGGAAGGGCAAAAACCTGTACCAGCTTTACCAGGAGGCCCACACGCCCTGGGCCTGGCACGCCGAGATTTTTGCCCGCGCCCGCCAGCTCGGAATGTTGGCTTTCAGCTCGCCATTTGACGAAACGGCCGTCGATTTTTTGGAAACGCTCGACGTGCCGGCCTACAAAATTGCTTCGTTTGAAAACGCCCATTGGCCCTTGCTTCGCAAAGTAGCCGCCACGGGCAAGCCCGTGATTGTGAGCACCGGCGCGGCAACTTTGGCCGAAACCGACGATGCGGTGCGGGTGCTGCGCGCGGCCGGTTGCCGCGAGTTGGTGCTGCTCAAATGCACCAGTACCTACCCCGCCTCGCCCGCCAACACCAACCTGCGTACCATCCCGGTGCTGGCCGCCACCTTCGGCTGCCCCGTGGGCCTGAGCGACCACACCATGGGCGTGGGCGCCAGCGTGGCCGCCGTGGCCCTGGGGGCCAGCGTTATCGAAAAGCACTTCTGTCTGAGCCGCGCCGAAGGCGGCGTGGACGCGGCGTTTTCGCTGGAGCCGCACGAGCTTAAAATGTTGGTCGAGGAAACCGAACGGGCGCATCAGGCGCTGGGCGGGGTGCAGCTTTTTGTGCAGCCCGACGAGGAAAAAAGCCGGGTTTTCAAACGCAGCATTTACGTGGCCCAGCCCGTCGCGGCCGGCGAGGTACTGACGGCCGACAACCTGAAAATCATCCGCCCCGGCGACGGCCTCTGGCCTCGGCACTGGGCCACCGTACTGGGCCGCCGCGCCACCCGCGCCCTGGCCCCCGGCACCCCGCTGGGCTGGGACATGGTGTAGCCGATGAACGCCCGCACCGCCCGCCTGCGCGACATTCTGCAACTTCGCTTCACGCCTATTTTCGGCGCAATGGCCCCCGCTGCGCTCGACACCATCTCGCCCAACAACCCGTTCAAGCGGCTGGCCCGCGTGGCGGGCTACGCGGTTTTGCGCCTGCTGGGCAACGTCTTCCGGCCCATCAAAAACCCCGACGACCTGTGCGGCGCAGTGTGGCTTTACGTCGTGAGTGCCAACAATTACGAAGCCCTGCACTTCATCAAACAAGCCCGGCCCGATGCCGTGCTGCTGGCCGGGCAAAGCAAAAACATCGGCCGCTACGGCAGCGTAGTGAACCGGCTGTCGCTGCGCCGGAAAGCCCTGTACTACTGGCAGTTTCTGCCTGTTTTGCTGGGTTTGAGCAAGGCCGTGGGGCGGCCCGCGCTCCGGTTTTTTGACCTCGTTTTTTACGCCGTCGGTTACTACGAAGTCTATCGGCGGGCGCTACGGCACTACCGCCCGCGGGCAGTCGTTTTTTCCAACGACCACAACGACGACAGCCGCGCCTTGCTGCTGGCTTGCCAGGCCGAAAACATTCCCACGGCTTACGTGCAGCACGCCAGCGTCAGCACCAATTTCCCCCCTTTGGGCTTCGACCTGAGCTTGCTCGAAGGCCAGGATGCATTGGATAAGTACCGCCTTTGCGGCCCCGTAACGGGCCGCGTGGCCCTGGTCGGAATGCCCAAAGCCGACGCTTACCTGGGCCGCCGCAACACCGCCCCCGCCGTGCGCCGCGTGGGCCTGGCCTGCAACATCCACGACCCGTTGCCCGCCCTGGCCGACGCGCTGGCCCACCTGATGCGGGCGTTTCCGGCCCTTACCTTCACCCTCCGCCCCCACCCCAGCGACCGCCGCGATTACGCCCCGTTGCGCCGCCAACTGCCCGCTTTGCAATGGAGCGACGCCCGCCAGGAAAACGTGTTCGATTTTTTGGCGAACCAGGACGCCCTCGTCGCCGCCGACACCAGCACCCACCTCGAAGCCGTGTTGCTCAACGTGGCCAGCTTCTACTACCGTTTCATTCACAACGCGTTATCCGATGATTATTACGGTTACGTAGCCCACGGCCTCGTGCCCCGCGCCACCGACCTACCGGCCCTGGTTGCCCTGCTGCAACCCTACACCCTGGCCAAACCCCTCGACCTCTACCGCCGCGCCGCCTACTACAACGCCACCCTCGGCACCCCCGACGAAGGCCGAAGCCAAGCCCTGGCCCTGCGCGTCCTGGCCCAATGGCTGGCCGCCTAGCCAAGCAGTGCCCCTTGCCCGCCTCCCGTACCTTCGCGCCCATGCCCGCCCCTGTTGCGCCCACTTCCTTGCCGCCCCTGGCCGCCGCGCCGGTGCCCGCTGCGGCCCGGTTGGCCTACGTGCGGCAGCATTTTGCGCGGGCCTACGATAATGTTCCAGATTTAGCAATATTGATTGGCCCGCCCGGCAGCGGCGCAGCGGTGGAAATTAACGATAATTCCGTCGATTTTTTTAATCAAACACTACCATGTCCGCCCGCGCCCAACTGGCGGGAATGGCGAGAGAAAAAACTGCCTTTCTTTTTTGATAATTCGACCGAAAAATCAATTCTGACTTTCAAAAGCGACCGGGTTTTTATTACCACCGATATTATTTCGGCGGCGTTTTATTTACTGAGCGGCTGGCAGGAATATTTTTCGCCGGAGCGCGACCGGCACGGACGGTTTCCATTAGCGGCGAGCGTCCAGAAACAGTTCGGGTTTGTGACGATACCGGTGGTGAATTATTATTTCGACATTTTAAAAAGCGCCGTTGAGCACGTCACGGGCCAGGCGTTGCGCCCGCGCCGTTGGGGGCCGGCGCAGGCACCGTTCGCCGCCTTCATCACCCACGACGTAGACAGCCTGCACGGCGGCTGGGGCACGGCGGCTCGCTACGCCCTGCGGCAGCGGCAGCCCTTAGCCTTGCTGCGGCTGCTCGCCAACAAGCTCCGCAACCGCCCCGCGCCCTGGCACAACCTGGCCCACGTACAGGCCGAAACCGCCCGCTACGGTGCCAACAGCACGTTTTTTGTATTGGCTGAGAACCAGCCTGCTCCCAACGGCACCCCCAACGCCGACTACGCCCCCGCCGCCCCGGCCCTGCAAAACCACCTGCGCCAGTTGGCCGCCGCCGGGGCCGAAATCGGCCTGCACAGCAGCTACGGCACCGCTGCCGCCCGCCTCGCCACCGAAGCCGCCCGCCTGCCCGCCGCCCCGGCCGGCAACCGCTTCCACTACTTGGCCTGGGAGCCGCGCACCACGCCCGCCGCAGTGGCAGCCGCTGGTTTTACCTACGATTCAACCCTGGGTTTTGCCGAACATTTCGGCTTTCGCAATTCGTATTGCCTGCCTTTTTTCCCGTGGAATTTCGAGCAAAACAAAGCTCATGAATTTTTGGAAATCCCGCTCACGCTTATGGATACCACACTCAATCACCCCTATTATTTACAGCTAACACCAGCCCAAATAGTACCCGCCGTCATGCCAGTGCTGGCCGAAATAAAAAGCTTCGGCGGCGTATTTACGCTGCTTTGGCACAATGCTAATTTCGACCCATTAAATACATTAAATGGACCCATGCAATTTCACGAAATAATGGCCGCGTTGCTTCAAAATAAAGCGGCGTTTTTAAGAGGCAATGAAATAGCGCAGGCTTTGCTTGAAAAATAATTTGCAATTTCAGCACGAACCGTTCAGTCACTGCCATACCTCTTAATTCTTAACTCCCAACTCTTAACTTTTAACTCACTCTTGGGCATCGTTCAGCGGCAAAGTTTACGCAACACCATCATTTCCTACATCGGCCTGGCCATTGGGTTTGCCAACACCACGCTGGTGCTGCCGCGCCTGCTGGCCCCTGCCCAGATTGGCCTCACCACCACGCTGATGGGGCTGGCTACGCTGGGGGCACAATTTGCCGCATTCGGCTTTGCCAGCACGGCCCTGCGCTACTTCCCTTATTTCCGCGACCCGGCCCGCAACCACTCGGGTTTTTTGGCGCTGCTGCTCGGCGGGCCGCTGCTGGGCTTCGCGGCCGTGGCCGGCCTCATGTGGGCCGGCAAAACCGCCCTACTTTCCCGCTACGCCACCGACAACGCCCTGCTCGGCCCCAATTACGGCGTGGCCATCGGCCTGATGTTCTGCGTGTTGTTCATCTCGCTGCAAGACGCTTACCTCAAAGCGCAGTTTCACTCGGCCTTCTCGTCGTTCGTGCAGGAAATTGGGGTGCGGCTGCTCATCCTGGCCGCCGCCGCCGCCTACGCCGCCCACTGGCTTACCTTCGAGGGCTTCGTACTCGCCTACTTAGGGGCCTATGCGCTGGCTACGCTGGCCCTTACGGCTTACTTGGCCGCCATTGACGAGCTGCAACTGCGGCCCTCGCGGGCGGTGCTGCGGGTGCGCCCCTTGCGCGAGCTGCTGGCCTACGGCGGTTTTGCGCTCCTGAGCAACATTTCGGGCACCCTGCTGCTCACCGTCGATGCCCTCATGGTGGGGGCCAAACTCAACCTGTCGGCCGCCGGCGTGTACGCCATCGCCTTTAACATCAGCACGGCGCTCACGCTGCCGTTTCGGGCGCTCTACAAAACGGCTTATTCCCTCATCGCCGAATATTGGAAGGAGGGCGCGATGGATAAAATGGCCGAATTTTACCGCCGCACCACCCGCCTCAACACCCTGGTGGGCTGCTATCTGGCCCTGGGCATTGGCCTCAACCTCGATTTCGTGTACGGCCTCATTCAGCGGCCGGCCTACGCCGTGGGTGCCTCGGCCGTGCTGCTGCTGCTGCTGGGCCGCCTCGCCGACGGCATCACGGGCGTAAACGGCCTCATCGTCGTCACCTCGCCCCGCTACCGTTTCGATTTGATTTTCAACCTGGGCCTCACCGTCAGCATCGTCGTCCTCAACGCCTTGCTCATCCCCCGCCTCGGCCTGGCCGGCGCAGCGCTATCCAACGCCATCGCCCTGGTGGGCCTCAACGGCCTGCGGACCTGGTTCGTGTGGCGCACCTACGGCCTGCAACCCTTCGACGGCCGCATCGGGCGCATCCTGGCCGTTGCCGCCGCCGCCGGCACCGCCGTGTGGGTGCTGCCACCCCTCAGTAACCTCTGGCTCAACCTATTGCTACGCGGCGGCCTGCTCACCGCCCTCTACGCCGGCGGCCTGCTCCTCCTCAACACCGGCCCGGAAGTAGCCGCCGGAGCCGCATTGCTGCGGCGAAAAGCGGGCCGGTAGGTGCCGTAACGTCTTTTTTTGCCGTGTGGCTGTACCACCAAGCTGTGCTTGGTCTCGCGTTGAACGAGGCCGCTCCGAGGCAGCTTACGCGAGACCAAGCACAGCTTGGTGGTACACCCCTCACCGCCCCTTAAACTCCGGTTTCCGCTTCTCCACAAACGCCGCCATTCCCTCCTTCTGGTCCTCCGAAGCAAACGTCAGATAAAAATTCTTGCGCTCGAAGTGTAGTCCCTCATCAAGGTGCGTTTCAAAGGCCCGGTTCACGCTTTCTTTGGCCAACCGGGCAGCTATCGGACTCATGGCCGCTATTTTAGCGGCCAACCGAAACGCCTCTTCCAGGTACTGCCCCACTGGCACTACGCAGTTTACCAGACCCGCTGCCAGGGCTTCGCGGGCCGAGATAAATTCGCCGGTCAGCACCATTTGCATGGCGCGGGCCTTGCCTACGGCGCGGGTCAGGCGCTGGGTGCCGCCAGCCCCCGGCATGGTGCCGATGCGAATTTCGGGCTGCCCAAACTGCGCCGTTTCCGAGGCCACAATCATGTCGCAGGTCATCGTCAGCTCGCAGCCGCCGCCCAGCGCAAACCCCGAAACCGCAGCAATGAGCGGCTTTTTGAACTTGCGAATCTGGTCCCAGGTCGAAAACTGGTCGGTGATGAGCATATCCACCGCCGTTTTGCCGGCCATCTGCTTGATGTCGGCCCCGGCCGCAAACGCCCGCTCGTTGCCCGTGATGACGACCACGCGCACGGCCTCGTCGTCGTCCAATGTTTTTAATGCGTCGCGGATTTCACCCATCAATTGCAAATTGAGCGCGTTCAATTCTTTGGGCCGATTGAGTTGAATTAAAGCAACGCCGGGGCGGGCTTGGGGAGTGACGAGAATGAAATCCATGTTTAGCTCAGATTGGTAAGTTAGGCGGGAGGTAGTTGTCTATGAATTTAATTTCTGTTTTAGACTCAATTGTTCCTGCAAAAACCCAGGCATCGTTCGGTACGCCAAAGTCTTCCAAAGCCACTTGTCTGCAAGCATCAATGGTTTCGGAAAGGAAGTCGAACAGTACGTTTTCACCCTCAAATACATAGAGGTACGCTCCCACAAGGGGCAAGTCTTCTTCAATTTCAAAACGCAAGCTCTCGTATTCCGCCTTGAAAACTTTGAATAGCATTTTCATTCGCACACAAACTGGAACGTACCGCGAGTTCGCTGCTCAAGAAGCAGTTTACGCCCGGTTATTACTTCTTCGATACTGCCCGCATCGTAATTTTTAATCGTAAACAACACCAAATCGGAATTATAATGCATCCGAAATTGCCCGCGCAATAATTCCAGCAAAATGCCCAGCCGCCGCTCCGAGTAATCGGTACACACCGAAAACGAAAGCGCCGAATTCTGCATCAGATTTATTTTCAATCGCGCCTGCGCCAAAGCCCCGAAAATAGCGCCTAAATTTTCTTCCGAAATGAAAGCAAAATCCTTGCTTTCAAATGAAATTAAACACTGCCCCGTCTTGCGGATAAACGCCGGGGCCAGCGGCGGGTGCTGGCAATCGTGAATAACGGTACCGGGCGCAGCCGGGTCTAAAAACGACTTGACATAGAGCGGAATACGGCGCTCGGCCAGCGGCTTGACGGTTTTCGGATGAATGACGGACGCGCCGTAAAACGCCATCTCGATGGTTTCGGCGTAGCTGATTTCGGAGTACAGCACCGTGTCGGTAAACACTTTGGGGTCGGCGTTGAGCAAGCCGGGCACGTCTTTCCAAATCGTTACACTCTCGGCTTTGAGGCAGTAGGCGAAAATAGCGGCCGAATAATCGGAGCCTTCGCGACCCAGGGTGGTGGTACGGCGGTCGTCCGTGCCGCCAACGAAGCCCTCAGTTACGATGATGCGTGCCCCGGCCGCCAGCAGTGCCGGCACTTTTTTATTTATAAGTCGCTCGGTTTCCGCCCAATTCACGTTGGCTTCGCGCCAGGTTGTATCGGTGCGAATAACCAACGGAGCTGATAGGTGTGCCGTTTCTTCCCACTCAAACTGGGTCAGCAGCGCCCGTTGCACCAACTCGGCCGATAGTCGTTCGCCTCGACTTACAAAACGGTCGTACCCTTCGTCGTAACCACCTTGCGAAGCATTGAGCGGCTGGGGAATTCCATTCTCCAAATGGTAGGTGACAATTGCTTCGGCTGGCCCAAGCCGCCTGGTTTTTTCGGGCAAAATTTGGGCCTCTATCTCGCGAATAATTGCGGAATGAAAAAGCCTCGCCTTTATAAGTTTGGGTTCGTATTTCCCCCAATCCTTTCCATTCGGGGGAACAGAAAGGGCATTAAAAGATTCCTCCAGCGCATTCGTCGTCTTGCCCATCGCCGACACCACCACCAGCAGCGGCCCGCGCTCGCTTTCGCGCTTTACGATGGCGCACAGGTTCAGAATCGCCGCCGCGTCCTTCACCGAAGCCCCACCAAACTTGAAGACCCGCAGGCCCGTCCCTTGCTCTTGCATAGGCCCAAAAGTAGCGCCGCCGTGCGGCCCCGGCCCAAATCGCGCCTAGCTTTGCACCCACATTCCTGCCTCAGCCGCCCCCACCGCGCCCCATGAACTCCGATAAACTCGCCCTGCCCGTTGGCACCACCCTCGACCGCTTCATCATGCGGAAGCAGGAAGATTTCCCCTACGCCACCGGCGAACTCTCGCAGTTGCTGCGCGACATTGCCCTGGCTACCAAGATTGTAAACCGTGAAATCAACCGTTCCGGCCTCATCGACATCGCCGGGGCCTACGGCAACCGCAACGTGCAGGGCGAGGACCAGCAGAAGCTCGATGTCATTGCCAACATCCGCTTCATCCGCGCCCTTCGCAACGGCGGCGAGGTTTGCACCATCATCAGCGAAGAGGACGACGAACTCATCCAAACCGGCAATAACCAAGGCAAGTACGTGGTGGCCATCGACCCGCTCGACGGCTCTTCCAACATCGACGTAAACGTCTCGATAGGAACCATTTTTAGCGTTTACCGCCGCGTTTCACCCACTGGCCGCGAGGGCACCGTGGCCGACTGCCTCCAACCCGGTACGCACCAGGTGGCGGCTGGCTACGTCATCTACGGCAGCAGCACGATGCTCGTCTATACCACTGGCAATGGCGTGAACGGCTTCACCTATGAGCCGAGCCTAGGCGAGTTTTTCCTTTCGCACCCCGACATCACCACCCCCGCCACGGGCACCATCTACTCGGTAAACGAGGGCAGTTCCGAGTCATTTTCGTCCGGCGTGACGGCCTTTCTCCAGCACTGCAAAAAAGAAGCGTTTTCGGGCCGCTACATCGGTTCGCTCGTCGCCGATTTTCACCGTAACCTGCTCAAGGGCGGCATTTACCTCTACCCCGCCACTGCCAAAAACCCCAAAGGCAAACTGCGCCTCATGTACGAGTGCAACCCGCTGGCTTTCATCGTAGAACAGGCCGGCGGCCGTAGCTCCAACGGCCAACGCCGCACGATGGAAATTGAGCCGCAGGCCCACCACGAGCGTTGCCCCGTCTTCATCGGCAGCAAAGACCTCGTGCTGCAAGCCGAAGCCGCGCTCGCCGCCGAAACCAACGAAGCGTAAGCCCCGGCGTAGCAGCCACCAGAAACGGCTGTACCACCAAGCCGTGCTTGGTCTCGCGTTGAACAACTGTTGTGAGGCAGTTTCCGCAAGACCAAGCACAGCTTGGTGGTACAGCCGTTTTGAATCAATTAGTTACTCCGCCTTTTTGCGACTCTTTTTTGCAGGTGCCGCCGCTTCGGGGTTCGTCGTGGCATCGGCCGACTCGCTGCTTTCGAGCGCATCAATGTCTCCGCCGGTGCTCAACGGAGCGGCTTCTTTTTTCGCCGCTTTTTTCGGGGACGCTGCCCGAACATCGCCGGCAACACCCTCCACTGGCGAAGTTTCGGCAGTTTCTACCGTTACTTCTGCTTCAGCGGCAGCTGCTTCGGTATAGGGCACCTGCTTGCTCACAATGCCGTACCAGTGGGCGAGTTTTTTGATGTCAGAAAAATAGACACGCTCAGCATCGTATTCCGGCAGGGCTTTTTCCATGAAGGCCGTCAGCTCGGCTTCGCTTGATTTGTTGCTCACCGCAAAGTCTTCGCCGTAGGCCGCCCGGATGCGGCCAAACGCCTCGTCCAGCGGCACATTTACGTCGTAGTCGGTGGTATAAATCGAAATTTCCGACAACAGCGACACCTTATTGCGGGCCGGGGCCATGATGCGGGCGCGTTTTTCGTCGAGCGTTTCGACCAGCACCCCGTGGCGGGCTGCTTTCAGCAACCGGTACAGGCCCGGCATTCCGCTAATAGCAGCCAGTTCTTTGAGTTCGTAGGGCATTTTTTTTACAATGGGTGAATGTAGAGAGTGAGCAAATGAGCGAACGAGGTGAAGATGAAAGTATGAGGAGCGGGCGCGACGCGGGTTTAGATTGCCATCGTACGCCTTGACTGCTGCCTACATTCACTCATTCACACCTTCACTCATTGCCCTTTCAGGGCGTTCGAGCCGGTTACGCCGAGCTTGAAATCGACGGGTAAACTGGTAAGAATGGGGTATTCGGGGTTCTTGAATTTGAGCAGCCGCACCACGCGCAGGGCTTCTTCGCCCGTGCCGGCTCCGGCCTGTTTCACCAGTTTGATGCCCGACATCGTGCCGTCAGGGTTGAGCGTGAAGCTGACAATGCAGCGCCCCTGAATACGGTTGCGCTTGGCCATCAACGGGTACTTCAACTCACTGGCAATGAAGGCGTACATTCCTTCCTGCCCGCCCTCATAATATTCGGCCACCGGAATGCTGCCGGCTACGCGGCCCGTGCCGGTACCTTGCTCGGTTTGCGGGCGGTTGCCGTCCTTGGGCAACGGTTTGGTGTTGGGCGCGGGGGCCATTTGGGCCGAAGCCGGGGCAGCAACCAGGGCCAGGCCCGCAACGGTCAGCGAAAGCAGGATTTTTTTCATGGGGAACAAAGTAACGGGTAGCGTTTGAAACGAAAGGCAATATGCCCGCCGCCGCTTGGCAAATCCAGGGCCAGAGATTTGGTTGTTGGCCAGTTGCTTTTTAATTATTCGCTTTCGGTTGTTGGCTGCTCGTTGCTGACGTTTATTTTTAAAATCGTTGTTTCACCAACTAAGCAACCAACAACTACTGGTCAAGCAGCCCAGCGTGTATTTACATCGGTGATGAAGGCCAGCACAGCCTCGCGGCCCACAGCGGTTTCAGCCGAGGTAATAAAGTGCCGGGGCAGTTCATCCCAACTCTCGCCCATTTTAGCTAGAAACCTGGCAATTAGCGTACGTGTCTGGCTGGCCGACTGCTTATCCGTTTTAGTGAAGACCATCGCGAACGGTACGCTTTCTTCGCCAAGCTGGGCCATAAATTCGAGGTCGATGGCCTGCGGCGGGTGGCGCGAGTCGAGCAGCACCAGCACACAGGTCAGGTTTTCGCGGCGGCGCAGGTAAGCATTTATCATTTTTCCCCATTCGGCCCGCGACGTTTTACTGACTTTGGCGTAGCCGTAGCCCGGCAAATCAACCAGATACCAGCTTTCGTTGATTAAGAAATGGTTAATAACCTGCGTTTTGCCAGGCGTGGACGACGTTTTGGCCAACGCTTTGCGCTGCATCAGCATATTTATCAACGACGACTTGCCGACGTTGGAACGGCCAATAAAAGCGTATTCGGGCAACGTCGGCGGGGGGCACAACTCCACTTGGGTGTTGCTCATCAAAAAGCGGGCATCGTGGATAGTCATACGCAGAAAGCACCGATTTTCAGAATAATAATGGCTAAATTGCCCATTTGGTCCGGGCAGTGGCCCGGCCCAAAACCTCGGATTTGGGCGTAAAAATAGCAACCCAGCCGGGGAGAAGACGTGCCGAGCGCCCGGTAAGGATTTTAGCCAGAATTGAATTAAGCCGCTATATTTGCACCCCAACCCCACGGCTATAAGGGGGTTGGCGGTGCCACGATGCCAGTCGCCGCCCGTAATTGCCTGACCAAATAATTATCGAACGGCTTGTAATCGTATCTTTGCCCGCCAACCGCCCTGTCCGGTAATCAATCCGATGCAATGGTTGGGGCATTGCCGGTTAAATTCAGCCGACTAAATCCGGTCTTTTGCCCTGTCAGGGCCTAACCCTGCCGAATATTTTCAGTATAAGCCCCCCGAAGGTATTTCCTTCGGCTTCGTCAAGTACCGTCTTTAGTTTTACCTTGCCCAGAACACTTTTTTTTCAAACCCCTCCTCAAATGGACAACTTATCCAGAAGGTTACTGCAAGTCTCGTGCGCCGTTGCCCTCTCCTACGCCGCCGCGTCGCCGGTCGTAGCGCAAAGCACCCGCAAGGACTTAAAAACCGCCAACAAGTTCTTCGAGCAGGAAAATTACCGCGCTTCCCTTCCGTACTACGAAAAAGTACTGGCCAAAGACCCCAACAACGCCAAGGCACTGTTTAACGCGGGTATTTCGTACATGACTTTCGATAAGGAGAAGGCCAGCGACTACATCTACAAGTCGCAACGGCTCAAGCCCAAGGTTTCCAAGGACGTAGAGTACTGGCTCGGTCGTATCGACCACCTGAACTACAACTTCGACGAGGCCATTGCCCACTACCAGTCGTACAACGCGGCGCTGAAAAAGAACGACGGGCGCAAAGAAGAAGTCGCCCAGTTGATTCAGCACAGCAAAAACGCCAAAATTCAGTTCAACTCGCCGAAGGACATCTTCGTCAAGAACCTAGGGCCGACCATCAACACGCAGTACGCCGAGCATAGCCCGGTTATCTCGCAGGACGACAAGGTGTTGCTCTTCACTTCGCGGGGTGCCGACGTGACCGGGGCCGACTCCAAGAAAAAGGGCCTGGCTGCCGATGGGGAGTACTTTGAAGATATTTTCGAGTCGCGCCGCATCGACGACGAAAACTGGGAAAAGCCCCGTTCGCTCTCGGGTGTCCTCAACGGCAAGGGCCACGATGCTTCGATTCAGGTGTTCGATAACGACAGCAAAATGCTGATATATCGCAACGATGAGGACGGCGATTTTTTTACGACTGATAAATCGGGCGGCGACTGGACGGCCCCGACCAAGCTGAACTCGAACATCAACTCGAAGTATTTTGAGTCGGATGCTTTCATCACCCCCGACGGCAAAACGCTCTATTTTTCGACCGGCAAGTATTCGGAAGACGGTACGCTCGACCTGTACTACTCGACGCGCCCCGCAGGCGGAGACTGGGGACCGGCCAAATCGTTGGGTGGGGCCATCAACACGAAATACGACGACGACAGCCCTTTCATCAGCAAGGATGGCAAGGCACTCTACTTCTCGTCGCGTGGCCACAACACCATGGGCGGTTACGACATATTTAAGTCGAACTGGGACTCGGTAGGGCGCAAGTGGGGCCGCCCCGAGAATATGGGCTCCCCCATCAATACCCCCGACGATGACACGTACTACCGCCTCAGCCCCGATGGCTCGTACGCCTACCTCAGCTCGTACCGCATCGGCGGCTTCGGCGAGAAGGACATTTACACCATCAACTACATCAAAAACACCAACATCCGCGGCCGGGTCTTCTCGTCGCGCGACTCGGTGTCGGTTATTCCGGGCGTGGAGCTGGTGTTTTCGGGTTCGCAGGCCGACAGAACCCCGATTAGCTTCCGCGACATTTCGAAGGCCGACGGCGCTTACGGCGTGACGGTGCTTTCGGGCCGTACCTATCAGGTGGCGGTGAGCAAGGACGGCAAGAACATCGAGACCCAGGAGTTCGCGGTGCCGGTTTCGACCAACGACACCACCTCCATCACAAAGAATTTCTACGTCAATTACATCGACACCACGTCGGTGGCTGGCATCAAGCTGAAAAACATCTACTTCGATACTGACAAATACAAGTTGCGCCCGGAGTCCATCACGGAGCTGAACAAAACCGCTGCCGTGCTGAAAGCCAACACCGGCCTCAACATCAGCATCGAAGGCCATTGCGACTCGCGCAATACCGACGAATACAACATGGTGCTGGGCCAGAACCGCGCCGAAGCTGCCTACAACTACCTCACCAAGCAGGGCGTAGCCGCCACGCGTATGGCCACGGTTAGCTACGGCGAGCGTCAGCCGGCCGCTC
Source organism: Hymenobacter sp. (assembly GCA_025362615.1). Lineage (GTDB taxonomy): Bacteria > Bacteroidota > Bacteroidia > Cytophagales > Hymenobacteraceae > Hymenobacter. Next base: position 15,941 of record JANYFQ010000296.1, read on the forward strand.
CCAACGATTCGCCCGAGAATATGCAGCTCAACCGCCGCGACGAGTTCAAGGTGGTGCTGAAGGAAGGCGAGAAGATGCCCGTCATTAAGCAAAGCAACGGTGCCGCCGGTGCCGACCCTACACCCACCACCGCACGGCCTACGGCTGCGCCCGCGCCGCTGCCCGGCAAGAGCAAAATGAAAATGGCCGACGGCACCAAGGTGAAAACCAAAGTGGACGAGGACAGCGACAAAGTGAAGGTAAAAGTGAAAGGTGCCGCCGGTGATGACTCGAAAACCAAAACCAAAAACGGGGAGGTGGACGCAAAAGCCAAAGACGCCAACGGCGAAAAAACCAAGATTAAGGCCAAAGCAGAATAACTGCTGACGCTGCCAACGCAACGGGCCGGACGTAACTGTTCGGCCCGTTTTTTTGTGGATTGTTGAGCTTGTACCGCGAAGCTCCTGCTTCGCCTCGCGTCACAGCATCACCGTTCCTGGGCAGCCTACGCGAGGCGAAGCAGAAGCTTCGCGGCACAGGTTCGGCGGTGCCGGAAATGAACAAAAAACCTCTCGGCTCGTTACGGCAACACAATTTTCGCGGGCCGCGCCCGTTCTTTGCACCCAGCTTATGGCCGTAGTACCCTACAAAGAAGATAGTGCCGACAAAAAGTCGCAGGTGGCGACGATGTTCAACAGCATCGCTGGCAAGTACGATTTTTTGAACCACTTTTTGAGCGCAGGCACCGACATTTACTGGCGGCGCAAAGCGGTGGATGAGTTGAAGCAACTGCGGCCGGCCCGCATCCTCGACATTGCCACCGGCACCGCCGACTTTGCCATCGAAGCCCTGCGGGCAGCCGCGCCCGGTGCCCACGTAACGGGTGTCGATATTTCGGAAGGAATGCTAGACGTAGGCCGGCGCAAGCTGGTGCAAAAGGGCCTGACGAACCGTATTCGGCTCGATTTGGGCGATTCGGAAAACCTGCCCTACGCCGACGGCGCGTTTGATGCCGTGACGGCCTCGTTTGGGGTCCGCAATTTTGCCCACCTGGAGGCCGGCCT
>JANYFQ010000297.1 GCA_025362615.1 Hymenobacter sp.
CACGTCCACGGACCCGCACGACCTCGCCCGCCTGGAGGCCCTGCCCGCCGCCGGCCGCATCACCAAGCCCCTCACCCTGGAAAAGCTCGATGCCGTGCTCCAGCAGCACTTTCAGTCGCCGCTCGGCGCTTGAGTGCGCGGCCAGACCCGGCCATCAGCCTGACTGATTTGGCGGAGTTGTCGTTCTGACCGTACTTTACGCCAATGACTGAAGAACTAAAAAGCCCCACTGGCCGCACCTTCCTCACCATCGACACGGATACCGCCAACCGCTGGATATTCGTGGACTGGATGGGCTACCTCACCGCCGACAGCATCAGGACGGGCGCGGCGGCCTACACGGCGGCCCTGGCCAAGTCCAGATTCAAGTGCGTGCTGAACGACACGCGCTCGGTGCGCGGCCCCTGGGACCATTCCATGGACTGGGTCATCAACGTGTGGGCCCCCAACGCCGCCGCCGCCGGCCTCAAGTACTTCGCCATGGTATCCACGCCCGAGTCGCTGGCCGACGGCTCGGCGGCCAATTTCTACGCCCAGCTCACCGCCTTCCAAGCCGAAGTATTCGACAACCTGAGCACGGCCCGCGAGTGGCTGCACCGCATGCAGGCCAAAGGCTGAACCCCGCCGCTACTTGATGAGCTGCGCCAGCGTGGCACCGCGCAAGCCCACCGCCACGATTTTGCCGGGCGGCACCCGCCGGCGCTGTCAAGTGAGCTGACAGTTTAAACTAACGCATACTCTTCCTTGGCATCTGCGCCTTCTGCGCAATCCTCCGCGTCTTCTGCGGGCTAAAACGGTTTTGGATTACGCACCAATTTAACTCGTCATTTCGGTTGCGCGTCAGGCCCGTCCCCGCTTACAGCCCGTACTCCTGAATCTTGCGGTACAGGGTTTTGGTGCCGATGCCGAGCTGGCGGGCAGCTTCCATCTTGTTGCCGCCGGTGTCGAGCAGCACCTGCCGAATCTGGCGTTTTTCCTGGGTGCGCAGGGTGCGGTCGGTGGCCTCGTCGAGGCCGGGAGCGGGCCGGATGTTGTGAAATTCGGGCGGTAGGTCGTCCACAGTCAGCGTGTCGCCGTCGGCCAGGATGGCGGCGCGCTCCAGCACGTTCTTCAGCTCGCGCACGTTGCCGCGCCAGTCGTGGGCACGCAATTGGGCCAGCACTTCGGGCTCCAGGCCGCGCAGGCGGCGGCGCAGCTTGGCGGCGAAAAATTGCAGGAAGTAATCGGCCAGCATGGGCACGTCGTCGCGCCGCTCGTTCAGGCCCGGCACGGGCACCGTAAACACGGCCAGCCGGTAGTACAGGTCGGCCCGGAAATGGCCGGCTTCGGCCTCCTGGCGCAGGTTGCGGTTGGTGGCGGCCACAATGCGCACGTCGATGCTGGTGGGCCGGGTATCACCGAGCTTGGTGAACTGCCGCGTCTCCAGCACCCGCAGAAACTTGGCCTGTACGTTCAGCTCCAGCTCGCCAATCTCATCCAGAAAAATGGTACCGCCGCTGGCCTCCTCCAGCAGCCCCTTCTTATCGGCCAGCGCCCCCGTAAAGGCCCCTTTCTTGTACCCAAACAGCTCCGATTCGAGCAGGTCGCGCGGGAAGGCCGCGCAGTTTACGGCCACAAACGGCTTGCCGTGGCGCGGGCTGGCTTGGTGAATGGCCTGGGCAAATAGCTCCTTGCCCGCGCCGGTGGGGCCTTCCAGCAGCACGGTGCTGTCGGTGGGGGCGGCGCGCTGGGCCAGGCGCTTGGCCTGTTCCAGGGCCGGGGCGTGCCCAATCATCGAATCAAAGCTGTACTGAGCCCCCACTTTCTTTTCTAAAGTGGCCACGCGGTGCCGGAGGCGGGCTTTTTCGGCGGCTCGCTCCACCACCACCAGCAGCTGGTCGTCGGAATCGCCCTTGGTGAGGTAGTCGAAAGCCCCTTCGCGCATGGCCCGCACGCCGTCGGCAATGGTGCCGTAGGCCGTCATCAGCACCACTTCGGCCAGGGGCGCGAGGGCCTGGTAGCGGGGCAGCAGGTCGAGACCGCGGCCGTCGGGCAGCTTCACGTCGCTCAGCACCACCAGAATTTCGTCGGCGTGCTCGCGCAGGATGTCGAGGCCGCGCCGGGCATCGGGGGCCTGGCGCACGAGGTAGCCTTCCAGCTCCAGGGTGCGGGCCACGACGTGGCGCAGCACAGCTTCGTCGTCGATGAGCAGAATGGTGCCGGTGGGCATGGGCGGGGTCGTGAGGCGGGGGCACAACGGCCCGTCGCGTCAAAGCTACAGCCGCCGGCCGGCGCGCCCGCCCGTTGCGCCGGGAAAGCTAGTGCCGGCTGGCCAGCCCCATGCGCGCCACGGTCTCGCCCTCAAAGTCGAACTCAATCAGGATGGCCGGCTCATTGCCCACCACCCAGCCATCGTGGCCCGGCGCGATGGCCACGGCCTGCGGAGCCACAAACTTCTCCAGCGCGCCGTCGGCGTACTGAATGTTTATCCGGCCGCTGGCCAAAAACCCGACGTGCGCGTGCATGCACAGCGGCGTGCCCACGATTTCCTTCAGGTTTATCGACCAGCGAAAACCCACCGGGTACACAATGCGCTTGACGCGGGCGTTGCCGGTGGGCACTACGTCAACAAGCACGCCGCCGACTTCGCGGCGCGTGGCACCCTTCAGCGGGCCGAGGAGAGAGGTATTTTCCATGCCCTAACCTACGCATTTTCAGCTACTTTTTCGCCACGGGCGCGGCCACCACGATGGTATTGGCCGGCAGCGGCACTTCGCGGGAGGTTTCGAATTTGCCGCCTTCGGGGGCAGTTTCCTCCACGCGGCGCTGCACCACGCGCAGGCGGCGACCCTCTACGGGCAGCACGGCCAAATCGAAGCTGGTGCCGGTGGCGGCCGAGTAGCTGCGAAAGCCCATAAGCATCCCGGCCGGGAAGTTGGCGGCTTTGGCCTTGGCGG
>JANYFQ010000308.1 GCA_025362615.1 Hymenobacter sp.
CCTCACAATCAGCAGGTTACTGCCGGTTGTTTTACTGGCAGGTGTAGTAACGCTGCAACCTGTTCGGGCACAGACCGGGGCATCTGGAAAAATGCCGCCTAACTTTTACCAGACGATGTCCAACACGCAGCGCAACGTCGATTGCTTTCCGCCCCGCTACCCTCTCGGAGGTCGGGCTATAGCCAACCCCACGGGTGGCACCGCTCAGGCCGCACCCATAAACCCACCTCGCTCCTACAACGGCAACTGTTTCACTCCCAAAGGGACGCTGAAAGTGTTGGTGATTTATGCTGGGTTCACCAACGACAACCAACTTGGCGCGTTTGGGGTTCCGGCTCCAACACCAAACAACAACAACAACTCAGACAACCCTTGGCCGCAGCTTGGCGGCAGCGGCACCAACGGCGAATGGGGAAACTCGTTGCCGCCCAGCGCCGCCAACACCTTCTACACCAACGCCTCGCAGTTCAGCACCACCGCGACTGACTTGACGCTATCAAACTTTTACTATCAGATGTCGCAGCACAACACGCTGCCACTGAAATTACTGGCTGTCAATTTTCCGTTTCGCGTAAACGTAACGGCTACCGCTGCCATCGACACCAGCGGTGGCGCATGGTGGACTTACAGCCAGATGGCCCTCGACCGCATTCGCACCGATTACCAAACCCAACTACGGACGGCCCTTAGCCAGGGAATCGACACACGGGTGAATGCCCCCAACTACGCCAGCGACAACACCTTTTCCGGCCCCGACAACCAGATTGATTACACGGTCATCGTGTGGCGTTACGCAGGGGGCAGCCCTTCTGGTACGGTTGGATTGGTTAGAGCTTCTGGTAGCAGCGGCGGTTACGCAGCCGTGCCTTACGTCACGCTAACACCCCCAGGGGTTGTACCAGCTATTACTACGGCCGACGGTTTCACCCAGTGTGCGGGCTTCGGAGGACTATACAAGTCAATGTTTACGCATGAGCTGGGCCACACCCTCTACGATGCCCCGCACGTCTTCGGAGCCAACGGGGTAATAGGCAAGCACTTCGATGGCACCGCAGGCTATGGCATGATTGGTGGCCCCATGCTGGACTGCGCCAACGGCTGGGAACGGAACTATCTGGCCTGGATTCCACTGGCTGCCAGTGGCGTAAACACCAATATTTCGGACGCGGCTTCGTTGCCAGCGAGCGGGTTGCTGACTCTGCGTGACTTTATCACCACCGGCGATGTCGTCCGCATTCGCCTACCTAACTCGCAGGCCGCCGATGGCACCTACCAATACCTCTGGCTGGAAAACCATCAGGGCCGTAGTGTTTGGGACCGGCGACAATGGGAGATGGACGGGCGTACTCCATCCGTGCCCTTCCCGAGTACTCAAAAGGGCCTTCTCGCTTACGTTGAGGATATGCACGTCACGCAGACCACGCCCCGAGGGCCAACCAACAACGGTTCGCTCGTGGATTTGGGCGCGGGCGGGTTGCGCCTGCTGGCAGCCGATGGCAATTACGATACTACTCCTACCGGTGCATCCTCTACGTTCAACGGCCACTTGTGGGGGTGGCCTATTTTCGATTTGACCGGCCGTGCAAGTAACCCCCTGGGCCCAAACAGCCACCTCACAGGGCAACGTGCCGACTTGAACGGCGACGGCGTTATCAGCTATAACCCGTACACCAACGGCAGTTTTGGTGGCCCGTCGTCATCCGAAGGCTACGGTGCTTTTAAAAGCATCGACGGGCAATTGGTCGATGGCCCCATAGGGGTTGGGGCCGCTTTCAACGTAGTCGGACAAAAAATGGGCATGGGCGAGAACCCGGCACTATTTCCCAGCCAGGAGTTCAACCAGAACACCCAACAGTTAAGCCCCATTAATTTGAACGGCTTGAGCGTGACGCTGACCAACGTGGCCGCCAACGGCGACATCACGGTACGGGTGCAGTTCGACGACGTAAACCTGACGCGCACCACCAGTTGGACCGGCAATGTCGCGCTCAACCCGGTGCCCGGCGCAAGTGCTGCGGCCGTTGTACTCGGTGGCGTGAACTTGGTGCTCAACTCCAGCGGCGTTCCCAACCGCTCCACCACCGCGCCGTTCGTACTCGGCATTTCGCCCTTCGTGAACCCCACCCGCCTCACCGTTCGCAACGGGGCCACTTTGCGGATAGAAGACTTGGGCAAAATCACCCTACGCACGGGTAGTACCTTGTACGTGGAAGACAATGGCACCTTGTTTTCCCAGCCCGACGGGCGCATCCAGGTACAGCGCGGCTGCCGGGTGAGCGTCAAAACCCAGGCAATGGCTGATGCACTCCGCGCTAGCGGGCAACTTATCCTGATGCCGGGCGGACAACTTGAGATTCGCGACCCCAATGTTGTCATCACCGGCCGGGCGGCCGTTGTGCAGCCCGTGTTGGAGATATACCCCAACCCCACCACTACGCTGGCTTTTCGCTTACTGGAAGCCAAGGATAATGCCACCTACCGCTACCGGGTGCTAAACGCCTACGGGCAAGTTGTACACACGGCTACAGTGCCGACCGATGCCCTAGCTACTGGGGTACAGTTCACGGGCTTGCCTGCCGGGCCGTACCTGGTTGAAGTGCAAAACGTCGATGGCTCTACTCGCACCGCACAACAGGTGGAAGTTCGCTGAGTATGCAAACGCGGAAAATACAAGTTAGCAGCAGCGCTGGTGCGCTGCTGCTATTACTGCTCCTTTGCTCGGGCAGTTCTTGGGGTCAAGTTGTGCGCGACCGGGTTTATGGCCAAGCCAATGCGGAAGACGAATTAGGTGCAATGGTAGTTTTGCAGCGCGGTGGTTATTTAATGCTTGGGCAATACCAGTCTAACGCAAGACCGTACAGACCGGGCCGTTTATATATACTGCGGCTTAACTCGGTAGGCGACACTGTTTGGACGAAACGCCACTTACTGCCTGGATGCGCTGGATATTATCCTGACGCGGCCATAGAAGACGGTAGCGGCAGGGTGTTAGTTTCAGGCCGGTGCTTTACTGTCTCTGGCACGACTCAAACCGATGCGTTTTTAGCCCTGCTATCCCCGCAAGGCGACACGTTGTGGACCAAGCGCACCTTTGGATTGTTGTATGACAACTACACCAAGCCGCAGGTATTGCCCAACGGCGACTTCTTGGTCGGCGGCAACCTCAACAATTCGGCTGTTCTAATGCGTTTGAATACGGCTGGGCAGGTAGTATGGCAACAAACGCTGGTGTACGCACCGGGAGATATTGGCTACTTGTCCGAAGTTTTTCCGGTAGCAGGAGCCGTAGGGCAATTTTGGGCTTATTTCGGTTCCACTATTCCGCCTTATCCGCGTCGCTATCTGCGCCTCGATGCCAACGGACCCACCGGTCAAGTGATAGCCACGCCAGGAGGGATACCGGTTACTGCTCGTGTGGTCACCGGCACAGAATACCTGACAGTGAATGGCGATGAGGTCAGAAAGCTCGACGCGAGCTTCAATACCCTCTGGACGCAAACCCTTACAGCTGGGGGACGATACACAAGCCTCCAGCACCTTGTGGCTACGCCCGATGGCAATTTTCTAGCAGGGGGGGAAGCTTACAGAGGTTCAAACACAGCAGTGACACTCAACAAAATCAGTCCAACGGGCACTATGCTCGCGGATACGGTTTTCAGCCGCCTCGGCAGTGTGTACTTGAAAGGGCTGGCCATCGAGCCCACCACCGGCGACTACGTATTTGCTGGCTATGCCAGCAACGGCCCCATTGGCGGGGCCGACATATACTGGACGCAGTGGCGGCGGTCGCTCGTCACGGCCACCCGCGCCAGGCAAACACCCGGCCTGGCGTGGTCGGCGTACCCCAACCCCGTGGCCGACGACCAGCGCCTGCACCTGCAAGCCGAACAGCCGTTGCGTGGCACCTTGCACCTGCGCGATGCGCTGGGCCGTTCGCTGGCTACCTGGCCCGCCGCCGGGCAGCGCACCCAAACCCTGGCGTTGCCCGCGCTGCCGGCCGGGATATACCTGCTCACGCTTGACGATGCCACGACCCCGCCACGCACCCTGCGGCTGGTGGTGCCCTGAGTGGCGCTGCCGTAGCCAGATTTAGGGCAGTATCCGCGCAAAAAAACACCCTTCCGTTTCGGAAGGGTGTTTTTTTTATTCTTTCGCAAAAGCTTCAGTGCGCCAAGGCTTTCTCCTTGTGCTTGATGATTTGCCGCTTTAGGCTTTCGGTAGCCGCATCGGCCGCTGCTTCAAACGAGGCCGCATCTTCTTCGCTGAAGAGCGTGGTGCCAGGCACAAGCAGCTTTATTTCGATGGTTTTGTTGGCGTTGCCGTCCTTGTTGTTGAGGCGCATGATGACCTCGCCGTCAATTACTTTGTCGTAAAAAGTTTCGAGTTTGTTAAGGCGCTGCTGCACAAAATCAAGCAGTTTCTGGTCGGCATCGAAATGCACCGAATGCATCTGAATTTTCATGGGAAATTGGGGTTAAAGGGTGGGGTTATTTAGCTGTTAGCTGTTAGCTTTTTTTGAACGCGGGCTATCAGCTAACAGCTACAAGCTAACAGTTCAGGCAGAAGCTATGCCCGTGGGTGAGCCTGCTCGAATACGGATTTCAAACGGTCCACGGACAGGTGCGTGTATACTTGCGTAGCCGCCAGGCTCGAATGGCCCAGCAGCTCCTTGATGGAATTAAGGTCGGCTCCTTTGCCAAGTAAATGGGTAGCAAAGGCATGACGCAGCGCGTGCGGGTGCTGTTGCGCGGCGGAAGTCGTTATCTGGCCCAGGTAAAACTTTACGGTGCGGTACACCAGTTTCTCGTACAGCGGCTCGCCCTTGTCGGTGAGGAGCAGCGGGCCGGGCGCGGCCCCGAATTCGTGCGCCCGCTTGGCGTAATAGCGGGACAACACCAGCAACAACGACGGGTTGAGCGGCACCACGCGCTGCTTATTCCCCTTGCCCGTCACGCGCACCGTAGCACCGGGCAGGCTCACGTCATCGGCCGTGATGCCGATAAGCTCCGATAGGCGGATGCCGGTGCCGTAGAGCAACTCCAGCAGCAGTTGGTCGCGGTGCCCGGCGTAGGTGTCCGGGAACTGGAAAGAGTTGAGCAGGCCATTCAGGGCCGCTTCGGGCACGAACTCGGGCAGCTTCTGGGCCATTTTGGGGGCCTTCACCCGCAGCATGGGGTTGGCCGCAATGGCCCCGGTGCGGAGCAAAAACTTGAAGTACGAGCGCAGGCACGCCACCTTGCGGTTCACGGTGCGCGGGTCGAGGTTTTGGCCCATCAGTGCCACCACCCAGCCCCGGATGAGCGGGTGCGTAGCCTGGGCCGGCTCGGTCAGCTCGAACGTGGCCTTAACGTAGGCCGCAAACTGCCCCAGGTCCGTCTGGTACGACGTAACGGTGTGGCGGCTGTAGCGCCGCTCGAAGCGCAAAAAATCTAGAAACGCGTCCATCCAAACCACAAAAAATGCCCGACCTCACCGGCCGGGCAACCAAAGTAGCGGGTTTTTTATTTCCGGCCAACTTATTTCTGTTTTTGTTTGCGGTTTGAGCAAGAAAAACTAGCTTCGCTTTGTAATTTTCGACTGATTTTAAGCAGGTTAGAACTTCAATTTTTTTGAACAGTTTTTTTAAAATTATCTAATCAAAACCACGCGAAAAAACCGGCTGCCTTGCCCAACAGAGCAATGCAGCCGGTTTCTACGCTTAGGCAGTGGCCCGCGCCCAGGCCCACCGCTACGGGCTATTCGTTGGGCTGACCGTAAGTGGCGAGCTTGTAAACGGCCTTCTGCTTGAGCTTGCGGTTGGTGATGCTCGGCTTCTGGAAGAACGTGCGGCGGCGCAGCTCTTTCAGCACACCGGTGCGCTCAAATTTTTTCTTGAAACGCTTGAGAGCGCGGTCAACCGATTCGTTGTCTTTGATTTGGATGATAATCATTTTCAAAAATGAGGGAGTTGGCAGCAGGAGCAAAAGCCACTAGCCAGCCGGGGAAAAATGTTTCAGAAGCAAAGACCTCAAACAACGGCCGAGGCCACAGTCGTCAATCGGGCCGCAAAGATACTCACAAATCGGCCGCAGATTCAAGCGGATTGAGCAGATTCAAGCGGATTCAAGCGGATTCAAGCGGATTGAGCAGATTCAAGCGGATTAAACAGATTTAATGGATACGGGCCTGCTGACTTGATGACCAAGCTTGGGGCTTCGCCCACGTTGCAGGCCACCAAAAACGCCCCGATTACCAGCCGCGCCAGCGGCGTATCCGTTTCATTCGTTTCATTTGTTTGAATCTGCGGTCTTACTTGAGCAACGTCCGCGCAATCACCAGTTTCTGAATCTCGCTGGTGCCTTCGCCGATGGTGCAGAGCTTGGCATCGCGGTAATACTTTTCGGCCGGGTAGTCTTTCGTGTAGCCGTAGCCGCCGAAGATTTGCACGCCTTCGTTGGCCGTTCGTACGCTTACCTCGGAAGCATAGAGCTTGGCCATCGCCGACTCGCGGTTCACGTTCAGGCCGGCGTCTTTCATGGCGGCGGCGCGGTAGGTGAGCTGGCTGGCGGCCTCGATTTCGGTGGCCATATCGGCCAGCTTAAAGCTGATGCCCTGAAAGTTGCTGATGGGCTGATTGAATTGATGGCGCTCTTTGCTGTACTGCAAAGCAGCTTCATAAGCGCCCTGCGCGATGCCCAACGAGAGGGCCGCGATGCTGATACGACCGCCGTCGAGCACCTTCAGGCTTTGTACGAAGCCGTCGCCCACCTTGCCGATGACATTTTCTTTCGGCACACGGCAGTCGGTAAAAATCAGCTCGGTAGTTTCGGAGGCCCGCATTCCGAGTTTGTCTTCTTTGCGGCCGGCGGCGAAGCCAGGCGTGCCGCGCTCGATGATAAAGGCCGTCATGCCGTGCGAGTCGCCTACTTCGCCGGTGCGAACGATGACGACAGCCACGTGGCCGCTCTTGCCGTGGGTGATAAAGTTTTTGGCCCCGTTGATGACGTACTCATCGCCGTCGAGCACGGCCGTCGTCCGCATATTGCCGGCATCGGAACCGGTGTTGGGTTCCGTCAGGCCCCAGGCCCCAATCCATTCGCCGGAGGCCAGTTTGGGCAGGTATTTTTGCTTCTGCGCTTCGGAGGCGTGTTGCAGAATGTGGCCGGTGCAGAGCGAATTGTGCGCCGCCATGCTCAGGCCAATGCTGCCGTCCACCTTCGCTAGTTCGGCAATGGCCGTCACGTACTCCACATAGCCAAAGCCGGCCCCGCCGTATTCCTGCGGCACCAATACGCCCATCAGGCCCAGCTCGCCCAATTTGTGGAATACGTCGATGGGAAATTCCTGGCTCTCGTCCCACTTCATCATGTCGGGCTTGATGTGCAGGGCGGCGAAGTCGCGCACCATGTGCGCAATCATGGTTTGATTTTCGGTGGCAACGGCTTCCATGAGGCGAGGGATTGGGTGGGTTTGAGAAAGAGGATTCAAATCCTGAAAGCAGAATTTGCTGGACGGTTTACGCAGGTGCAAAAGTACAGAACATTGGGCATAAAATGGCCGCCAAAACAGGCTTCGCCGTAAGCATTCAATGACCGGGCACCGTAATACTGTTACTTTTGAGGCTTTTTAGGGGCATTCGTCCGCCGCCGAGGTTCAGGACTTCAGCGTTTTTATTGGTTTCACGCCAGCATTGTGGCCTTCATGGCATCTTTCAACTTTCTACGCACGGCCCGGGTTTTCTTGTGGATGATGGCCGCTGGCTGGCTGCTCTCGTCCTGTGCTTCAACACGCTATTCGCGGCAGCGGGTCATGTTTCAACTAACTGACGACAAAGGCAACCGGCTTGACACGGCGAAGTTGCGGGCGGCCGTCAATCGGACCGCCAAAAACTACCGCATCCAGCCCAACGACTACCTCGGTGTGCAGGTGTACACCAACAAAGGCGAACGCATTCTCGACCCCAACGGGGAACTGCAATTTGGCTCGCCCGCCGGGGCGGGGCGGAGCGGTGGCCGGGGCGGAGCAGCATCGCGTAATGTGGGCCAGGGGGCCGGCAGCAGTTCGGGCGGCTCCGAATTCCTAGTGCAGGCCGACGGCTCCGTGACCTTGCCGATGGTAAACCGGGTGCAGGTGCGCGATTTGTCGTTGCTACAAGCTGACAGCACGTTAAAAATCAAGTATGAGGCTTTTTATAAAGATGTCTTCGTCACCACCCGTGTTACCAACAACCGCGTGGTGGTGCTGGGCGTGCCGGGGGGCAAAGTCATCCCCCTTGACAACGACAACATGAACCTGCTCGAAGTACTGGCTTTGGTTGGTGGCCCCGACGGGGGCGGCAACAATCTATATCGCTACGGGGGCAAGGCCAATAACATTCGCATCATCCGGGGCGATTTGAAAAATCCGCAAGTGGAGCAGATTGACCTTACCACCCTATCCGGAGTGCGACGGGCCAACTTGCAAATGGAACCCAACGATGTAGTATACATAGAGCCGATTCGACGGCCATTCCTCGAATTTCTAACCGATGCTGCGCCCGCACTCAGCGCGGCCTCCTTGATACTTAACACGGTCATCATCATCACTACGGTACTGCGGCGCTAGGTGACGGTAACTCAGCCGTTGCACCTGCCTACTATTTGCTGACTACTATTTGCCTCTACGAACCTAGCCTAACTTAGCCAAATGGCCTCTGAGAACGCCGAACTAGAAGAACTCATCCGTCGGGCAGTTGCGCCCGCCGGTGCTGAGGCCAGTGCTGCCCCGACACCAACGGGCTTTGCTCCGAAGGAAGAGGAGGAAGACGACAGCGCCAGCCTTGATTTGGCTACGCTTGTGCTGGTGGCTCGGCGGAGCTTGCTGTGGATGCTGCTGCTCATCGGCCTCGGCATTACGGCCTCGTGGCTATACCTGCGCTACACCAAGCCTGTATTCAAGTCGCTCTCCGTGCTTAAAATTGATGAGCGTTCGGATGCCAACGACTTGGGACTGGGCCGGTTGCCGACCACCGAAAAGTCCTCGGCGAAGTTAGCTGGCGAAGTAGAGCTTATCAAGTCGGGCATCATATATCGGCGACTCAAAGATATGTTGGATTTGGACGTAAATTATTACGCCCAAGGCACGGTGTTGGAAAACGAGATGTACGGCACTTCGCCGTTTGTTATCACCTACAAAATCACCGACCCGAGCTACTACAATCGCAAATTCAACCTCGACTTTACAGGGCCTCAAAGCTTCAAGCTGGCTTTTGTGGGCCGGGGCCGCACCCTGGCCGGCACTTACCGACTGGAGCAACCCATCAGCTCGCCGGGCCTGGAGTTGGTGGTGCATGGCACGGCCTTGCTCAATGAAGCCGCTCGCAGCCAGGGCTACCACTTCACCATCCAAGACGAAGGCACGGTGAACGGGTTTTTGGACCGCAACCTGTCGGTGGAGGTGTTGAATGCCGATGCCAATACCATCCAGATTGGATTCACCGATTTCAGCGCCGAAAAAGCGCAGCACATCGTCAATAAAGTGGACTCTATTTACCTGGAGCAGAAGCTGGCCCGCAAGTCGGAAGCCACGGCGCAGACGCTACGGTTTTTGGATAAAATGCTGACTGACAACGAAGGAAATCTGCAGTCGGCCGAAAACAGGCTACAGGGCTTTGTGCAACAGTCAAAAACCTTTGATGCCCGGTCAGACATAACTTCCCTCACTAATAAGTTGGAGGCACAGGAGGATGTCCGACTCAAACTCCAGCAGAAGATGGAGTTGCTCAACGAAATTGTGCGCCTCGTGAGCCTGGGGCAACTCACCAGCGCCGAAAACCAGTCCATTGAGCAGAGCATTCCGGGGCTGGCCGGACTGGACGAGCCGCTACTCAACGGTCAGTTGGCCGAACTTAATAATCAGCAATGGAATATGCGTCGGTTGACGCGCTCGTACAAAGAAACCACGGAAGCTGTTAAGCAACAGCAGTCGTCGCTCGCTTTTACGCGCATCAACATTCGCCGGCTGCTGACCGAATCGCAGAAACAGGCCAAAAAACAATTGGATTTGCTTGACCGCAAACGGGCCGAGATTAACACACGCCTCAGCCAGCTTCCAGGCCAGGGAACTGAGCTTTCGCGCCTGCGGCGGCCCCTCGACCTTTACGAGAAGACGTATCTGCTGCTGATGAACCGCAAAATCGATTTCAACATCGAGAAGGCGGGCACCACGGCCGATTTTCAAATTCTGAGCCCTGCTTCGCAACCCAGCCAGCCCATTTCGCCCATTAAACTGATTGTGTACGCCGTGGGCTTGGCCGGGGGTATTTTGCTGGGGTTGAGCCTGATTGGGGTGCGCTACCTGATGCACAACACCGTGACCAATATGCGCGAGTTGGAGCGTAGCTCGAACGCATCCATGCTGGGCGTTATCCCGACGTATGACAAAGAGAAGATGGACGTGTCGCGGCTGGTGGTGGACAAAAACCCGAAGTCGGCCATTTCCGAGTCCATTCGCTCCATCCGAACAAACCTGGATTTTATCAGCTCGTCGAAAAACAAGCGGATGATTTCGGTGACATCTACCATCTCGGGCGAGGGCAAGACGTTCGTCACCGTGAACATGGGCGGTATCATTGCGCTCTCGGGCCAAAAGGTTGTCATTCTGGACCTGGATATGCGTAAGCCGAAGGTAAACCTGGCCTTCGGAGCCGAGAATACCAAGGGCGTGAGCACCATTCTCATTGAGCGCCACAGCGTTGCCGAGTGCATTCAAAAAACGGCTATCGAAGACCTGCAATTCATATCGGCCGGGCCCACGCCGCCCAACCCCTCGGAGCTGATACTAAGCCCGCGCTTCGATATCATGATTGCTGAGTTATTCAAAATCTACGATGTGGTGATAATTGACACCCCACCCGTGGGCCTCGTGACGGACGGCATTCTTATTATGCGGAAGGCCGATATTCCGCTTTACATCATCCGGGCCGACTACTCGCGCAAAGCCTTCATCAAGAACATGAACCGCTTGATGCGGGCCAATAACCTGACCAAAATGTGTACTATCCTCAACGATGCCAGCTCGCGCGGGCAGGGCTACGGGTACGGCTACGGGTACGGGTACGGCTACGGCTACGGGTACGGCTACGGCGCCTACGGCCAGGGCTATTACGAGGAAGCACCCAAAGAGCTTACTTTCTGGCAACGGGCAGCGCGGTTCTTTAACTAACTGCTGTTACGCGGGTTGTTTCCCGTTTCTTGTTGGTAGTTTTTTGGCGGTTTTTGAGGCACGAAGGCAACCAGAAACCAGCAACAAGCAACGAGAAACAACCGGAAACACAAGGCACTCAAATTGCCCGCGTAACATCAGTAACTAAATGGCCTCTAATTAGTAGCCTTTGACTGTTTGGGCAGAAGGCGACTTGCTTCCGAGACGAACCAACTTTACTAAACCAACAACGAATAACCGAAAACCAACCAATGGCTTCGTTTTGGAAACGCTTATTTGGCAGCTCAGCGGGCGCGGCAACGCCGAACAGTGGTGCCGCGCCCGCTTACGGGGCATTTGCGGCGCTGGGTACCGATATGCACTCGCACGTGCTGCCGGGCCTTGACGATGGGGCCGAAACCCTGGAGCATTCGCTGACGCTGCTACGGGAATTGCGGGAGGCCGGCTTCCGGCAGCTGGTGATGACGCCGCACATCATGGGCGACTTTTACCGCAACACACCCGACGGCATCCGGGCGGCGCTGGCCAGGTTGGCGGAGGCCGCCGCCGCCGCCGGCCTCGGCGACGTAGCCCTGGCCTGCGCCGCCGAATACTACCTCGACGAGTTTCTGGGCCGCAAGCTGGCCGATGGCACCGAGATGCTAACCTTTGGCGGCGAGCGGCGCTACCTGCTCTTTGAAACCTCGTACATGAACGAGCCGCTCAACCTGAAGGAAATAATATTTGAGTTGAATTCGCAAGGCTACCGGCCCGTACTGGCCCATCCTGAACGCTACACTTATTTGTATGGTCGGCTCGACGAAATTATAAAGCTGCGGCAAGAATACGGGGTGCTGTTGCAGGTCAATCTTAATTCGCTGGCTGGCTACTACTCGGGAGCGGCGCAAAAAGTAGCGGAGGAGTTGATTGACGGCGGGCACGTCGATTTTGTGGGCACCGATGCCCATCATCAGAAGCACCTCGATACGTTGCTGCGGAAGGTGGGGCATTCGACCTATTTTCAGAAGCTCATGAGCTTGCCGCTGCTCAATAAGTCGTTGTGATTTTATTGCTTAATTGTTGCATTGCTTAATTGCTGCTGGCGAGTGCTTCTGTCCCACAGTGGGCGTAGTGGCGTTCACAGGCCCCAGGAGCAACAATTAAATAATTAAACAATTATAAAATCAAACAATGTTTTTCGTTACCGGAGGCACGGGGTTAGTAGGCAGCTTTTTGCTGGCCGAGATGCGCCGGCGAGGGCTGGCCGTGCGGGCGCTGCACCGCGGCCCGGTGCCGGAGGCTATCGTGCAGATGGCCCCCAGCGCGGAGTGGGTGGCCGGCGATTTGCTCGACACCGAATTGCTGCACCAGTGCCTGACACCGGACGTGACGCACGTCTTTCACTGCGCCGGGCTGGTGTCGTACGCGCCGCAGGACGAGGATTTGCTACTGACCACCAACGTAGTGGGCACGGCCGTTGTGGTGGATGCGTGCCTGGCGCGGCCAGGCATCCGGCTGGCGCACGTATCGTCGGTGGCGGCGCTGGGCGGGCCGGGGGCGAAGGCCGGCGCGGTGCCAGCGGCGGCTGGCATTGAGCTAAACGAAGCCGCCACCTGGGATTTGGGTGCCGCGCACGGTGCCTACGCCACCTCCAAATACCTGGGCGAACTGGAGGTTTGGCGCGGCGTGGCTGAAGGGCTGTCGGCCGTCATCGTGAACCCCTCGGTGGTGCTGGGGCCGGGCGACTGGGCCCGCAGCAGCACCCGCCTGCTGCGCTACGCGGCGCAGGAGCACCGGTTTTACACCCGCGGCCTGGTGAACTTCGTGGACGTGCGCGACGTGGTGGCCCAACTCCTGCACCTGGCCCTCGACCCGCCCGACTTGGGCGGCCAGCGGTTTGTGTTGAGCGCCGGGGCACTGCCGCTGGGGGCATTTTTTGAGCAGGCAGCGGCCGGCTTCGGCAAACGCCCGCCCTCGGTGGCCGTGCCCGACTGGGCCGCCGAAGTGGTGTGGCGCCTCGAACACGCCCGCGCCGTGCTGACGGGTGCCCGGCCGCTCATTACCAAGGATACGGCCCGGGCGGGCCGGCAGCCCGTGCGCTACGACGGCCGCAAGGCCGTGGCCGCCACCGGCCTCCCCTACCGCCCACTGGCCGAAACCATTGCCTGGAGCGTAGCTGGCCTGCAAACAGCAGGAGCCGCCCCGCAGTAAAACCTGCCAAGCCGGCCGATTAGCAAAAGTGGCGCGGTTTTGCACGGATTTTTGTCCGTTTTGTTGTTAATATTGATACGGGGAACGCGCTTTGGGGCCATGCGGCTGCAAACCGCTGCTGTTGAAACGGCCACTTCCTCACCCTAACCTTGAGCCTGACTTTATGCCGCGCTTTATGAATGAGCATTTTGAACACCACCGGGCCATGCTCGACGCCGTGCGGCGCTACGAGCGCACCCTCCGCCAGCAGGAACCCGTTTTTTTCGACCTGGAAGATTTTGAAAACATCATTGACCACTACGTCACCAACACCCGTTTTGAGGAGGCCCAGCAGGCTTGCGAGGCGGCCCTGGAATTGTACCCGTTCTCGACCGAGCTGCTGATTGACCGCGCCCAGGTAACGGCCATGCGCGGCGATTACGCCGAGGCCGAACGCCAGATTGACCACGTAGCCGACCTCGACCCCGACAACGCCGACGTGGCCGTGACGCGCGGCATCATCAGCACCCAGCGGGGCGAGTTTGCCCAGGCCGTGGCCTTCTTTAAGGAAGGGCTGGCCCAGGACGAGGAGCGCGAGGACATTCACTACAACCTCGGGCTGGCGTACCAGAGCTGGCAGAAGTACAAGAGCGCCGCCAAGCACTACAAGCACAGCCTGCGCCTCAACCCCGACAACGAAACCGGCGTGCAGGAGCTCTTGCACTGCCTAGACATCACGGCGCGGCTGGAGGAACACGAAGATTTCTTCAAGCGCTTTACGGACGACGACCCCTACTCGGCCACGGCCTGGTACAACCTGGGCCAGTATTGGTACCGCCGCGAAGAT
>JANYFQ010000330.1 GCA_025362615.1 Hymenobacter sp.
AGCTTCAGCAGCAGCTCGCCGTAGGGCGTGGGGCCGTGCCCGGCAGGGTTGTACCCAGCAGGGCCGTGCCCGGCAGGGTTGTACCCGGTAGGGCCAGCCAGGGTGCGGACCACGGCGGCATCGGCCAAGTACTCGTGCACCACTTTCAGCTGCCGGCCCAGGTAGGGCACCGCGGCGTTGAACCAGAAAACCACGCCCAGCGCCTCCACCAGCAGCAAATCCAGGGTGTGGCGCTGCCGGACGTGCACTGCCTCGTGCCGCAGCAGCAGCGCCCGTTCGGTCGAGCTCAGCGCCTCGTGCAGGGGCGACAAAAACACGTAGCGCCCGAACGAAAACGCCGGCAGGCCGGGCGCGGGCTGGTGCACGACGGTGAAGGGGCCCGACCCGGTTTGCGGGTTAAGGCGCGCCAGCCGGCGCAGCGCCCGTACGTTGCGCCCGGCCCGCACCAGCTTGTAGAGCACGCCCAATGCGTAGATAATTCCAGCCCCGAACAGCAGCAGCGTCACCCAATCCGGCCCATTGGCCGTGGGCATGGCCGCCGCGTGGGCCAGCGGTTGGTTCAGCTGCCAGCCGAGGCGCAGCGGCAGCCGGGCCACGGCCGGCGCGGCGGCCGGGTTGGCCAGCCAGGCGGCCAGCCCCGGAAAGGCCACCAGCGGAATCAGCACGCTCAGGACTAGCGCGGCCAGCAGGTAGGCGCGGTTGGCGGCGAAGTAAGTGAGGCCGGCCAGCAGCAGGCGGTAGGTCAGGGCGAACACAGCCAGACAAAAGCTGGCCTCGGCAAGGTAAAGCAGGAAGCTAGCGAGCATCGTCGTCGGCTTTGGGGCCGTTTTTGGAGTCGTGGAGCAGGTCGAGCAGCTGCTGCTTTTCGCGCTGGCTCAGGGTTTCTTCCACCATGAAGGACACCAGTGCGGTGGGCGAATTGTCGAAATACTGCGCCAGCATCCGCCGCAGGCTGGCGGCCCGGTATTCCATCTTGCTGAGGAGCGGGAAGTACTCGTACGTCTTGCCGTAGGCCTTGAACCCGACGCAGCCCTTGCGCTCCAGAATCCTGACCACCGACGAAACGGTGTTGTAGGGCGGCTTGGGGTCGTCGGGCAAGTGGTCGATAACGTCCTTGATGAAGGCCTTCTTCAGCTTCCACAGCGCCTGCATGATGCGCTCCTCGGTTTTGGTTAGTTCTTCCATGTCTCAAATGTATAACGGATAAATCAGTTTTGAAACGTATGATTCAGTTTTGAAACTGATTTATCCGGTGATATTGATTTTTGAGCCGATGAGGCACTTTCACGGCAGAAAATGATTGTCGCTCCGCGCCTTCGCCCGACCTTTGCCGCCCTATGCACCTCACCGATTCGCACGCCCACCTCTACTCCGAACAGTTCCGGCCCGACCGCCTGGAGGCCCTGCGCCGCGCCCAGGCAGCCGGGGTCCGCACCATCGTCATGCCCAACATCGACCACAGCACCATCGATGCCATGCTGGCGCTGGAAGCCGAGGCCCCGGAAACCTGCTTCGCCATGATGGGCCTGCACCCGTGCTCGGTGGCGCGCAATTTCGAGCAGCAGCTGTATGAGGTGGAAACCTGGCTGGACCGTCGGCCCTTTGCCGCCGTGGGCGAGGCCGGCCTCGATTTGCACTGGGACAAAACTCTGCTGGCCGAGCAGCAGCAAGCCCTGCGCATTCAGCTCGACCTGGCCAAAAAGCACCGCCTGCCCATCGTGCTGCACACCCGCGAGGCGTTTGCCGAAACCGTGGCGCTGGTCGAGGCCGCGCAGGACGGCACGCTGCGCGGCGTGTTTCATTGCTTTTCGGGCACGCCGGAGGAGGCCGCGCAGGTCATCCGGCTTGGGTTTATGTTGGGCATTGGCGGCGTGGCCACCTTCAAGAACGGCGGGGCCGATAGGGTGCTGCCCGGCATCGGCCTGGAGCACCTGCTGCTCGAAACCGACTGCCCCTACCTCGCGCCCGTGCCCCACCGGGGCAAGCGCAACGAGCCGGCCTACCTGCCGCTGGTGCTGCGCCGCGTGGCCGCGCTGCTGGGCCGGCCCGAAGCGGAGGTGGCCGACGCCACCACGCGCAACGCGGCAGCGCTGTTCAATTTGTGACAGGGTGTAGCGCGAACGGCCCGTTCGCGTCCCGGTGCCGTTTGCAAATCGTTGAATCGGCGTGCGGACGCGAACGGGCCGTTCGCGCTACTAGTAGCTCACGCGGCGCGTTCCAGGCTGGCGAGCAGGGTTTCAATCTGGTCCGAATACGTATTCACCTGGTCGAGGCCGGCGCGGGCTTCTTCGAGGTAGCCGCGCTGGTAGCGGGTGGCCAGCTCCTGGCCGGTGGCCAGCATCCGCTGGAGGACCTGTTCGAGCTCGCGCACGGCGGGCTGGCCGGTGGCCTGGGGCTTGAGCACGGTTTGAATCCATTGGCCCAGCGGGTTTTCGGCGAGGGAAAACAGGGCCGGCTCGGCTTCGCGCACGCCGTAGAGCACGGAGCGCAGCCGCGACTTAAAGAGCACCTGCTTCACGCGGGCCTGCTGAAAGTCGAACGAAGAAAGCGGCATAACGGGGCAAAGAAGGAATGGAAGAAGGCCGGGCGGTGGCGAATGAGGAGCCGCGAACCGGACCAATGGTTGCGGGCGACCAACCCCAAATCAGGCCAAGGGGGCATCGGGGGCGGCATCGCGCAGTTTTTCCAGGGCCTGGCGGGCGCGCACGAGGTCGGTGACTTCAAAGGCGAAGACGACGATGCCGGCGGGCTGGCCGCTTTCGCGGAACTGCTGGTAGGTGTAGTTGAAGTACCGGTCGGCGGGGTCGTGGGCTAAGCGGACGGGCACTTCGCGGCCGTGGTAGGTTTCGCCGGTTTGGTACACCTGGTCGAGGAGGGCCACGAAGCCCTGGTCCACCACTTCGGGCAGGGCTTCGGCCACGGAACGGCCCAGCAGGGGGCGGTTGTTGAGGATTTGTTCGTAGGGCGGGTTCACGAACTCGTGGCGGTGGGCGGGGCCGCGCAGAATGGCGATGGCAGCCGGGGCGTGCCGGAACAGGCTTTCGTAGGTTTCGCGCTGGTTCTCAACCCGCTG
>JANYFQ010000337.1 GCA_025362615.1 Hymenobacter sp.
CTTCCCCGATATGTTTGCGCCCTACGACGCGGCGCTGCTGGCCCGCGCCACGGCCGCCGCCGCCGCCCTGGGCCAGGCCGGCACCACCCGCCAAGGCGTGTACGCGAGCCTGCCCGGCCCGATGCTCGAAACCCCGGCCGAGTACCGCTATTTGCGCCTCATCGGGGCCGATGCCGTGGGCATGAGCACGGTGCCCGAGGTCATCGCTGCCCGGCACCTGGGCCTGCCGGTGCTGGCCGTGTCCGTCATCACCGATTTGGCCGACCCGGCGCGGCTGAAACCCGTGGTGCTGGCCGATATTTTTGCCGCCGCTGCCGCCGCCGAGCCGCGCCTGACGGCGCTGATAAAGGCGGTGGTGGGCGGGTAACGCGGGGTTGAAACCCGCGCTACCGTACTACCTCCACCCAACCCTTGAAGCGCTGGCCGCTGGCCCCATTTTGCAGCAAGTAAAAATACGTGCCAGCGGGCTGGCCGGCGGCGCTCCAATGGTTGTCGTACCCGGCTTGCCGGAAAACCCCGCGGCCCCAGCGGTTGAAAACGACGAGGCTCCAGGCGGCGGGGTTGGGCAGGTTGCGCGGGGCGAAAAAGTCGTTGAAACCATCGGCGTTGGGGGTGATGACGTTGGGGATTTCGACGGTGCAAATGCGGATGGTGGGCACCTCAATGCTGGCCGTGGCCCGGCACCCGGCGGGGCTGCTGGCCACCACGGTGTAGCGGCCGGGCGCGGGCGCGGGGCGGCTGGGTTCGCTGGTGGTCAAGCCGTCGCTCCACACGAAAGTTGAGTTGGGTCGATGGCCCGTCAGCCGCAGCGTGGCGGGTTCGGGAAGGCAGCGTTGGGTGGTGTCGAGGGGCGCGAAAAGCAGGGCGGCAGGCGGCTCCACTTCCAGCCGATGGGTAGCCGTAACGAGCTGCCCCCCAGCGGGCGGCGTGGCCGTGAGTTGCACCTGGTACGTGCCAGAACCGGCGTAGCGGTGCTGCACGGCGCGGCCCTGGGCACGGTTGGCGGGGCCGGCGGCGGGCTCGCCGAAATCCCAGGCGAAAACGGCCCCGGCGGGGCCGCTTTGGGCGCGGAAATCCACGAGCTGGCCGTCGCACACGGCGGCGGAGGCCAGCAGTTGCACTGGCCGCTGGGCCAGGGCGTTGGGCAGGTTGGGCAGGCCCAGGAACCCGAAGCCGCCGGGCAGCGGCACGGCAGCGGGCTGGTAGTTGCAGGCGGTGCCGGCGCGGTTGGGGGTAAGGATGCAGCCCACGGCCCCGGCCCCGGCCTGGGCCACGTAAATGCGCCCATCCGGCCCGCGCTGCAAGCCGAAGGCCCCGCCCCCGGCCGGCACACCCGCCGCCAAGCGCACGGCCAGCGCGTTGGTCAGCAAATCAAGCTGGTAGAGGCCCAACACGGCTTCGCTGACGTAGAGTTTGGCGTTGTCGGGCGAAAATTCGAGGCCGTAGGGGGCGCTCAGGGCAGCAGGCAGCGCGGCCCGGCGTGGGTTGCCGACGCGGCCCGTGGCGTTGTCAAAATCAAACAATTCAACCCCAAAACCCGGCACCCCGGCGGCCAGGGTGCGGCCATCGGGCGCGGCCCGCAGCAGCACCGCCGGCCCCGCCAGGGTTGGGTGCGGGCGGCCCGCTGCGCTGCGTACCGGCCCCGGCGCGGGGCCACCGGCGGGCAGGTGGTAGGCCAGAAACTCGTCGGTATCCACGCCGTGAACCAGCACCCAATAGTCGGTGCCGTTGGCATGGCGCACGGCCGTCAGGGCCTCGGTGAGGCGGTAGCCAGGGGGCGTGATTCGCTGGCAGTTAGGCAGCAACACGTCGCCCAGGCCACCGCGCAGGCTCAAATCAACGACCGAATGCCGCAGCCCGCCCGCGAGTTGGTTTTCGATGGCATCCACCGTGAACAGGTGCAGGCGGGTGGCCGCGCCAGGGCTGGGGTTGGGGTCGGCCAGGAGCAGTACGCCCTGGGCCGCCGAAAAGCTGGAGCCGCTGAGAAAGCCGTTGGGCATGGGCTGGTCGCGGCGGTCGCGCACCACCACGCCGCTGGCCGAACACAGCAGCGCCCCGGCCGAATCGGCCCAGGCCGCACAGGCTTCGGGGCTGACGAAGGCCCCGCCCAGCACACCCACCGGCAGCGCCGCCGGGCTACCGGGCACAAACTGCAACCCGCCCCGGTCGCCGAAGCGCCAGGCCGAGAATTCGGGCTGGGCCTGGGCACCAGAGGAGAAGGAAAGCAGTAAGCCCAGGCAGCAAGTAAAGCCGGCGCGACGAGCGAAATCAAATATAATCTGCATCGAAAAAGATGCCCGGCACCGATTTTTTTCAGTTCTTAAAAACCGGAGCAGCCCCCGCAGTCCAGACAAATACCTGGGCCACCGGGGCTGCTTCAATTGTCAAAAACTGGTCGGATTCAATTTGTTGCAGGAATTAGGGCATAGCCGAAAACCGGCATTCCTGGCCCAGCAGCCTAACAACCGCAAACCGCTGGCTTTATTGCACCGCCACGCGGCGGCTCACGCGCCCGCTGGCGCTGGCCACCTGCACCGTGTAAATCCCCTGCGGCAAGCCCGCCAACGATACGGCCGCAGCGGCCGGGGCGGCGGCCACCGTTTGCTGCCGCACCACCTGGCCCAAGCCATTGAGCAGGCGGACCGTAAGGGCCTGACCAGCCAGCGCAGCCGGGCGGCTCAGCCACAGTTGGTCGTGCGCGGGGTTGGGGTACAGGCTGATGTCGGCCAGGGCGGGCACCGGGCGGCCACCGCCGGGCCGGGCCGGGTTGAGCAACACAAAGAAGCGGCCCGTTTGGGCAGTTGCCGGGGCCACGAAGGCGTAGCTGGTGTGCGGCGTGAGCAAGGTGAGGGTGCCGGTGTGCGTGTCGCGGAGTTGGGCCGTGGTGCCGGCCGGCAGGTTCAGCAGCTCGCGCACCACGAGCGTGTAGCTGCCGGGCTGGTTTGCCAGCACGCGCAAGGGCAACACCACCGGCGTGGTGCCCAACGGCGGTAAGCCATTCACTCCCAACAGTTCATTGCCACTTTCAAACCCGAGGCTGCACGGGCCAGCGGCAACCTTGTAGGCATCGAAGGCCCGGTCGAACCCCGGCGTGGCTCCCGTTTCGAGGTAGGCCACGGCTTCGTCGGCGGGGCCGCTGCGGCCTTGCAGGGCCAGGCGCAGCAACGGCCGGGTTTCGGCCGCACCGCGCTGAAAATCAGGGTTGGCGTAGCCCGTGAGGCGGGCGGCGTTGGTCAGGGCCAACGCGCCGGGCGTGGCGGCCGACGAGGTACGCACGAAAAAGCCCCGGCCCAGCGCAATTTCATCGCCGCCGCCGTTCAGCCCCACGCGGTTTACGAAGCTGGCGTAGCCGCCCGCGTACTGCCCCGACGCCTGAAAAACGTACACCGCATCGTCCAGCCCGGTGGCCCCGGCAAACGCCTGCGTCCAACTAATGGGGGCCGGGTACGGGTTGCCCAAAAAGTGCCAGCCGGCCTGCAAGCCCGCGCCCCGGCCCAGGCCAGTGCGCGTGAAATTGCCGTTGTGCAGCAGCCCGCGAAAGGCAAAGGTTTCGCCGGCCACCATGTTGAGGGTGTAGCCGGTGGCATCGGCCAGGGGCACGGCCGCCGTGGCGGGCGAAAACCATCCCCGGTCGAAATCGGCCAGGGTCGCGCCGGGCGTCGTCACGCGGGTTTGGTCGTAGGAATAAACGGTCGGGAAAGGAGTCACGGTGTTGCCCACCGTGTTGTAATCGGGGTTAAAAACGGGCGTGAAATTGGGGGTGGCCAGGCTGGCCACCGTGGCCCCGGCCACGGGCGCGGCTACGTGGCGGTAGCCGAGGCCCACGTATTGGGCCGGCCCCACGTAGCGCTGCACGGTGGCGGGGCCGGTTACGCGGGCGGTGCCGTTGTTCACCACCATGGCGGTGCCGTTGGCATCGGAGCGCAGGGTGAGCAAGCGGCCGGCGGGGTCCAGGTTGCCAATCAGGGCCAGTACCTGGGTTAGGGTTACGTCGGTGACCAGCGCCGCGCCGGCGGCCCCCACCAACAGGTTGCCCAGCGTGAACGGCTGGCCCCCAAGCTGCTGCGAGGCCGCGCCGTTGGTGGCCAGTGTGCCCTCGCCCTGCAAGGTGCCGGTGGCAGTGAGGTCGGCGCTCAGGATGAGGGTGCCGCCTGCGGCCAGCGTCATCGACGCTCCGCTTTCGATGGCAAACGCGCGGTGGGCCACGGGTCCGCTCAGGATGGGCATCCGCACGGCGGCGGCCGGAATCGTCACGTCGTCGGTGGCGCTGGGCACGTAGCCCGCGTTCCAGTTGCCGGGCAGCAGGTAATCGATGCTGACGTTGCCGGTCCAGTAATTGACCACGGCGGCGTAGGAGTTGGGAAAGTTGGGCAACCCAATCCGCGTTTGCACGCCAGTGCCCAAAAACGCCCCGTTGTTTTGGAAACCACAAGCAGTGCCGGCTGCATCGGGGGTTGGAATGACCGCCAGGTAATTACTACGGTCAACACCCACGTAAATGCGGTTGTCGGGCCCCCGCAGAACGCCGCCGGTGAAATTGCTGGCGATGCCGATAGTCACCACCGCATTGCTGTTGGACAAATCGACTTGGAACACGCTCTGGCCCACCAAATCCGTCATGTAGAGCTTGCTGCCATCAGCCGAAAATTCCAGGCCGTAATAATATTGCGCCGAAATGCTGACGGTTTGCGCGTTGGTTACGGCCCCGGTAGCGCGGTCAAAATCGAATAACTCCAGGCCATTATCGCGCTGGGCCACGGCCAGGCGGGTGCCAGCGGGCGAGGCCCGCAAATAGCCGCCTGCGTTGTTGTAAGGCCCGCCGCCGCCACGGTGTACCAACCCTACGCTGCTCACCACGGGCATTGTTTGCAGGCCGGCGGGGGTCAGCAAAAAGCTGTAAAAACGGTTGGTTCCCCAGCCGTGAACGATAACCCAATAATCACGGCCATTGGCTAACTGTATGGCCGTTAGCTTCTCCGTCACCTGCACCAGGCCGCCGGGCAGCGCCACCGCCACGTCTTTCACGGTGCCAATGTCGCCCAAGCCACCGCGCAGGCTCATGTCCACCACGGAATAGCGCAAGCCACTGGCCAACCCGTTTTCGATGGCATCCACCGTAAATAAATAATATTCCTGCGTACTACCAGGCTTGGGCAGCAGCAGCGCCCCCTGCGTGGCCGAAGCGCTGCTGCCCGACAGCGCCCCGTTGGGCATGGGCGCGTTGTTGCGGTCCCAAACCTGCACGGCGTTGGTGTAACACAGCAGATTACCTGCCCCATCCGAAACCGAGGAACCCGCTTCGTAGCTCGTCAGGGCACTGCCCGTAGCCGCCGTTGGCGGGCCGGTAGCCGGAAAAACCAGCCCGACCTGGTTGCCAAACCGCCAGTTGCTGGTGGCCGGTTGTGCCTGAGCAATGTGGCTGAACACAAGCGCGAACAGCAGCAAAGAATAGATTTTTTTCATGGGAAATAAGGAATGGATGAGTGAGTAAAAAACGCAGGAAAATCATGCACTGACAAAAATAGCTCATTTGTCCTTAGCTCAAACCTGCCGCTCAAAGCGTCGGTTTCTTTACCTTTGAGGAGCCATGCCTGCCCCTGCCTTTCTTCCTAGCCGCCCCCTGCCCTACGGCCGCCAAAACATCACAGCCGCCGATGTAGCGGCCGTCACCGAAGCGCTGCAAGCCGATATGCTCACGCAAGGCCCCACCGTGGCCGCCTTCGAAACCGCCTTTGCGGGGTACGTCGGCTCAAAATACGCCGTGGCCGTGGCCAACGGCACGGCCGCGCTGCACCTCTGCGCCCTGGCCCTGAACGTGCAGCCCGGCCAGCGCGTCATCACCTCGCCCATCACCTTCGCGGCTTCGGCCAACTGCGTGCGCTACTGCGGCGGCGAAGTACAATTTGCCGACATCGACCCGAATACTGGATTGGTGGATTTAAGCTTGGTACGAAGGCTTTTGGAAGCCCACCCCAAAGGCTATTTCTCCGGTTTTATCCCCGTCGATTTTGCCGGACTGGCCGTCGATTTGGAGGCCGCCCGCGCCCTGGCCGACGAGTTCGGCCTCTGGATAATCGAGGACTCGTGCCACGCACCGGGCGGCTTTTTTATTGACTCGCAAGGCCAGGAGCAGCGTTGCGGCAACGGCCGCTTTGCCAACCTGGCCATCTTCAGCTTTCATCCCGTCAAGCACATCGCCACCGGCGAAGGTGGCATGATAACTACCAACGACGAAGCCCTTTACCGCCGCCTGCTGCGCCTGCGTACCCACGGCATTACCCGCGAGGCGGCTACGTTTGCCCACCCCAACGAGGGCGGCTGGTACATGGAAATGCAGGAACTGGGTTACAATTACCGCCTCCCCGATTTCAACTGCGCCCTCGGTCTGAGCCAACTCCAACGCGCCGGCGCGGGCCTCGCCCGCCGCCGCGAGCTGGCCGCCCGCTACGACGCGGCTTTTGCCCAAATGCCCGGCCTGCAAGTGCTGGCCCCCGGCCGCCCCGGCCACGCTTACCACCTCTACGTCATCCAAATAGCCGACCGCAAAGGGCTGTACGATTTCCTCAAAAACCGCCAGATTTTTGCCCAGGTACACTACATTCCGGTGCATCGAATGCCGTATTACGAAAGCCTGGGCTGGCGCGTGGGCGACTTCCCACTGGCCGAAAAATACTACGCCAACTGCCTCAGCATTCCGCTTTTTCCAACCCTCACCAACGAGGAGCAGGACTATGTAGTGACCTGCGTGACGGAATTTTTAACGAGCGGTAACGCTGCGCTTAATTGAAAAACGAGGAATGAAAAATTGGCGGACCCTGCTCAAATTCTTCACTCCTCATTCCTTATTAAGTGCAGCGTCATCCCTCATTTTTCATTGAAAAAAGACTTGAAAACCACCCAACAAGAAGCCTTCTGGGCCGGCGATTTCGGCCGCGAATACACCGACCGCAACTCCCGTCACCTCGACGAGTGGAACGACTTTTACCGCCGTACCTGGGGCCACTCGAAGCTGGACATGAACGCGGCCTTTCTGGCCGACTTGCCCCGCGAAAGCCGCATTCTGGAAGTGGGCTGCAACACCGGAATGCAATTGCGCGGCTTGCAGGAAGCAGGCTTCACCCAACTCTACGGCGTTGAGCTGCAAGCTTATGCGGTCGAAAAAGCCAAGCAATACACCCAGGCTGTAAATATCGTGCAGGGCAGTGGCTTCGACCTACCCTTTAAAGATGGCTTTTTTGATTTGGTGTGTACCAACGGCGTCCTCATCCACATCGCGCCCGCCGATTTGCCGCGCATTATGGGCGAAATGGTGCGCTGCTCACGCCGCTACCTCTGGGGCTTCGAGTACCACGCCCCCGCTACCACCGCCGTGCCCTACCGGGGCAACGAAGGCTTCTTGTGGAAAGCCGATTACGCCCAGCTTTTTCTCGACCAGTTCCCGGACCAGCTCCGGCTGGTGAAACAGGAATTGTACCCCTACATTCTCGATGCCGAGCGGGGCAACCTGGACGTGATGTACCTGCTCGAAAAAGTAGCGGCGTGATGGGCGGCTCTCCGCGCATTGGCATCGTTTCGCAGGCCCGCATGGGCAGCACTCGCCTGCCGGGCAAGGTATTGCTGCGGGCCGGTGGCAAC
>JANYFQ010000396.1 GCA_025362615.1 Hymenobacter sp.
GTGCCAGCCACGTTATTAAGGGCTGTATCGTTGATAATCAAGCCGGTAGCCGGGTTCACCCGCAGGTTAGCCTGGTTGGTGGCGCTCACCACCCGAATGCGGTCCACGGTGGGGTTGAAGTCGAAGCCCACGTTGGCCGCCGTCGCGCCCAGCGGGTACGATTCCAGCCCGCCCACGGCCGCCAAAGCCCCGCTCGTCAGGTTGAGGGTGTAAAGCTGCCCGGTCTGGTTGCTGGCGTTGTAGCCCAGCACAAACAGTTCGCCGGTTAAAGGCCGGAAATCAGCCCCCACCAGCACCTGCGCCACGCCCGTGGCCGAAGGCAAACCGGTGATGTTCACGGCCGAGCGAATCACGCCGGGATTGCCGGTGTCGAAGCTCACGAGGTTGCCCCCGGCCACGGCGTAGGCCAGTTGGCCGGTCAGGGCTGCCAGCATGGCCGGGGCCACGGCGGCGGCGTCGGGCATCACCGAAATGTCGCGCACGGCACTGCCCAGTCCGATGGTGCCCACCAGGGTAGCAGTCTGGGTGCCGACGACCATACCCAGCGCATCAAGCGTGTAGAGGCTGGTGGTGGTGGTGCCCACGGGGCTGGCCGCCAGGTAAGGCACGTTGGCCGAGGTGCTGGTGCGGAAGTACACGTCCAGGTCGTTCACGGCGTTGATGGCCCCGCCGACGCCGACGCCGTTCACGCCCCGCAGGTTGCGCGAATTCGTCAGCGTCCCGTTGTTGGGCGGCGTTTGCAGCGACACCAAACCCAGGGCGTGGTCGAGGGTGTAAAGACCGGTGCTGGTCGAGCCGATAAAAGAATTGGTGTAGGCCACCGTGCCCACGGTGGGGTTTTGGCCCGTACCCGCGTCGCCGGGGCCGTAGACCAGGTCGCCGTCGGCGAGTACGATGCCACCCGTCACGGGGTTGAGGCGGTAGTTTTTATCGTTCGTGCCGCCTTCTACCCGAATGCGGTCCACGGTGGGGTTGAAGTCGAAGCCAATCAGCGTGGCATCGGTGCCCAGGTCGAGGTCGAAGTCGGCCATGCCCACCGCTGTAGCCACGCCGGTGCCCGTGTTGATGGTGTAGAGCCGGTCGTTGGCCACGCCCGTGGTGGGGTTGTAGCCCAGCCCGAACAGCTCGCCCGTGTTGGGCCGGAAGTCGGTGCCAGCCAGCGTTTGGCCCGCCGCTAGTCCGCTTATCGCCACCAGGCTGCGAATGAAGCCGGGGTTGCCGGTATCAAAGCTGATGAGGTTGCCGGCGGTGGTCAGGCCGTAGGCCAGTTGGCCGGTCAGGGCCGGGGCCGTGCGGTCGATGGCGAAGGCCACGTCCGTCACCTGAGCGCCCGCAAACGTCGCCACCAGCGAGGCATCGCCCGTGGTGCTGTTCAGGGTGTAAAAGGCTGTGCCCGTGGGCCGCGCCACCGACAGAAACTTGGTTTCGGCGCGGGTGCCGGGGTCGGTATAAATGTCGAAATCGGCCTGGTCGGCGGCCGTCAGCAGCGCCACCGAGGCGTTGGTGATACTTACCGGCAGGGTTAGGGTACCGTTGTTGGGCGGGTTCTGAATGTAAAGCGTCGAAGTACTCTCGTCGATGTCGTAGAGCGTCGTGGTAGCCGCCCCAATAAAGCTGTTGGTGTAGGCCACGGCCCCCACGGCGGGGTTTGCCATTGAGGGCAGGTTGATGTCCGTGTCCAGGGCAGTCACGCCCCCCGTGATGGGATTGAGCCGGTAGTTTTTGTCATTGCTGCTCACCACCCGAATGCGGTCCAAGGTCGGGTTAAAATCGAAGCTCACGCGCTCCGTCGGCCCGCCCAGCAGTAGCGTAATTGGCGTGGCGTTCACCGCCGTGGCTACCCCGGTGGTGGGGTTGATGACGTAAATCTGCGCATCGTTGGTGGCAGCGTTGTAGCCCAAGCCAAAAAGCTGCCCCGTGGCGGGGCGCGAGTCCAGGCCCACCAGCGCCTGCCCCGCTGTGATATTGGTTATTGCCAGCGGCGTCGGCAAGGCCGGGGCGCTGGCATTGAACGAAATCAGCAGCGGCGTAGTGGGCGTACCCGTCAGGCCGTAAACGGTTTGGGCCTGGGCCGACGAGGCCGCGCCCAGCAGCGCCAGCCCCAGGGCCGCGCTGCCCAACAACCGACGAGCGCCCCGGCGCGAAGCCGGCAGCAAGTGTAGCAATGTGTGCATGAGTGAAGAAAAATTAGGGTGAATGACCAGCCGCCGGCACCGCAATGCCGACGGCCACGTGCCACCTACGCAAGTTTTCTTTACTTCGGATGCGCGTTAATGAACTTTTAATGAAGAATTGTGGGCAACGGCTGGCAAGCTGTCAGTTGCCTGGCTCATTGCCGCTTACCGCCGGCAGCACCCGCACCGCGTCGCCCACCCGCAGCCGTCCGCCGCGCTCGATGTGGGCCGTGAGGCCGCCGTGCCCGCGCATGGCGTTGTAGCCGCCCGGCCCCAGCTCCTCCTCCATGCGCGAGCAGGGGTGGCACTCGCCGGTGATGGCCAGAATAACCTCGTCGCCGATGGCTATGCGGCGGTTTTTGAGGGCCAGCAGATTCAGTCCGCTCACCACCAGGTTGCGGCGCAGGCGGCCCGGTGCTACGGGCGCGGGCCAGCCCAGAAAGCCCGCCACCGCCGCCAGGTGCTCGTGCTGAATGAGCGTGATTTGCCGCTTGCCGCCGGGCTTGGGCCGCGCGTGGTCGCCGACGAGGTGCGCGTCGGTTTTCGCCTCGGCTTCCAGCACCGATTCCAAGGCTTCGCGGCGCAACGGGCGTAGGCCAATCCACTCCAGGCGGCCGATTTGGGGCAAGGTGCCCAGCAAGCGGGCCACAGTCGATTTGTCGTCGCCAAAAAAGGGGAAGGGCATTTTGTTGCTGAGTTGTTAAATTGTTTATCGTTTTGGAATATTTACGGTGTACGCATTTCAGAACGACTTTGCGCCCACGGTGTTTCATTGCTGCACCCGGTGAAAAATATGCTTCAAAACGACCAACAATTTAACAATTTAACAATTCAGCAATCAAGCAATTAAGAAAACAAAATGCCCGAACTCCCCGAAGTCGAAACTTACCGCCGTTTCATCAACGAGCTGGCCGTGGGCCAGACCATCGCCGCCGTGCGCGTAAATGATGCCCACGTACTGGCCCTGCCCGAAGCCGAGTTGCGGGCCGGCCTCGTCGGTCGCCGCCTCGTGGCTACGCACCGCCTGGGCAAAAACTGCTTCCTGGAACTCGACAACGGCCGCATCCTGGTGCTACACTTCGGCATGACCGGCGACATCGGCGCTTACCGCGACCCGGCCGATGCCCCGCGTTTCGTTCGGGTAGCCTTCGCCCTCGAAGATTCGGGCCTGAACCTGGCCTTCATCGACCCGCGCAAATTCGGCCGCATCCGTCTGGCCGAGAGCGTAGAAGCCTACGGCAAAGCCAAAAAGCTCGGCCCCGACGCACTTGTCATCACCGCCGCCGAATTACAAGCCAAAATCGGCCACCGCAAAACCATTCTCAAGCCGCTGCTGCTCAACCAGAACCTCCTTGCCGGCCTCGGCAACTGGATTGTGGACGATGTGCTGTTTCAGGCCAAAATCCACCCCGAGCGCCTCGCCAACACCCTCACCCCAAAGGAGTTCGCAGCCCTGCACCGCGCCACGCAGCACGTCCTGAGTACTGCCATTCGCCACGAGGCCAACTATCGCGAGTTTCCTCTCAACTTCCTCATCCACAGCCGGGGCTGGGATACCTCGGCCGCCCCCGACCAATCGGTACATGAGTATTGTCCGCGCCACTTAAAAACGAGAATTGAGAAGAGCTACGTGGGTGGCCGCGCCACTTACGTGTGCCCCAAGTGCCAGCCCCGGCCAACGTCATAGCGTGATGGAGGCTCCCGCCGTGCAAGCACCAAAACCCACCAGTAATTATTCACAATTATCAGTCCGTGTGCGGATTATTTAATTGCAGCGACTCCGTTAGTTAGCCAGCGAAACAAATTATACATTTCTTCCGTCGTAACTGACTGTCTATTAGCAATAAAGATAACAGCTATTAGCCCCCTTACTTAGCCGGGCAAGTAACGGGTTGAAAACCCGTTTTACTCGTTGTTTTTAGCGGCGGCCTTGCGGTTGAGGGCCGTCAGTGGTGAGCGCGTCAGGGCCGACTCGCTTTCGCTGCCCCGGCGGCGCTCGTTGGCGGCTTCGCTCTCGCCGGTGGCGGGCAGGGTGCGGTTCATCCAGGCCAGCAGGTCGGTGGTGGTGCCGGGCAGCAGGCCGTGCAGCGTCGAGAGGAGTTTGGCGGGCAGCGTGAGGATGATTTCGCCGTCGCCGCGCCGCGTGGCGTTCCAGATTTGGCGGGCCGCCTGTTCGGCATCCATCGAAAAGCCGGGCAGCGCGTCGGCGATGCTGAACCAGGCAAACTCCTTTTTGTGCTGCCCCTTCACTTCGGCATGGCCCGCACTGCCGGTGCGCAACAAGCCGGGGCACACCGTCGTCACCGAAACACCGTGCTGCTTCAGCTCGGCCCGGAAGCCCTCCGACAAGCCCACGAGCGCAAACTTGCTGGCGCTGTACGGGGCCATGTGCGGAATGGCCACCTTGCCGCCCAGCGACGACACGTTTACAATCCGGCCCTCGCCCCGGCGGCGCATGGCCGGCAGCACGGCCTGCATCAGGTTGAAGGGTGCCCAGAAATGGGTGTCCATCGACTCCTGAAAATCGCGGGCATCCATGTTTTCCAGCGGCCCGGCCGTGATGATGCCGGCGTTGTTTATCAGCACATCTACCGGTCCGAGCAGGGTTTCTACTTCGCGCACCAGGGCTGTTACCTCGTCAGCGTTGGTGATGTCGTGGGTGAGGGTCAGCACGTCGGCTTCGGCCGCACCCAGGGCCAGGAGCTGCTGCCGGGCGCGGGCCAGCTCGGCGGCGTCGCGGGCGCACAGGGCCACGCGGGCACCTTCGGCGGCGGCCTGCCGGGCCAGCACCAGCCCCAGCCCGCGCGAGCCGCCGGTGATGAGCACCACCCGGCGCGAAAGATTGTACGCGCCCCGGCGGTTGCCGTAGAGCGCAGCCGCCAGTGCAGCGGCCCCGAGGCCCGCCGAAAGCAGCCAGTTGGTGCGAGTTTGCTTCTTCATGCGGCTTGTATGCGGGTTGGGGCTAAAATGTTGCGCCAAAGATAGGAGAAGGGCCAAATTTTAGGCCCGTACTTTGCGTTGCGCCCGCAGCCCGAGGCGCACCAGCCGCCTTCGCTCACACTTTCTTGCGCCTTCCGCTCTATGAATCATCGCTCTTTTGTTGTTGCCCTTTTGTTGGTTGGAGCCAGCAGTGCGGCCCTTGCCCAGACCAAAACCCCGCCGCCCCGGCCGAAGCCACGAACAGTTGCCTCAACCCGCAACGCCCCGGCCGCCGCGCCCGCCGCAGCCCCCGAAGAAAAGCCCTCCGATGCCAGCATTGATGCCCGTGCCAATGCCCTGACGGACAATATGCAAAAAAACCTGGCCCTCACGCCCGCGCAAACCGAAAAAGTGCGCGTCATCAACCGGCGTGCGGTCGAGCGCGTCGAGAACCTGCGGGTGCATTACCGCACCAACCCTGCCAAAATGCAAAGCATGGTTGATAACGTGAGCGACAGCCGCCTGTCGTCCCTCAAAGACGTGCTCGCCCCTGCTCAGTTCGACAAATACCAGCGCAAGCGCGAGGAGAAAATGGGCCTGCCCAACACCCAAGGTGTGCAGGGCAACGCACCGCCCGGCCTGGGCGGCGGCGGCGAGTGAAAACGATGTACCCCCAAGCTGTGCTTGGTCTCGCGTAGGTTGCCTCGGCAC
>JANYFQ010000398.1 GCA_025362615.1 Hymenobacter sp.
CGAAGCGCGGGTCGCGCAGCGTAGCGCCCTCGCTGGCCTTGATGAAGGCAAACCGCACCCGGTTGCGGGCCACCTCGGGCCAGTCGATGCGGCCCTGATAGAACGACACGTCGATGCCGTGCACGGAGTAGCCGGCCAGCAGCGGGGTTTTTTCGCGGCCGGTGAGGCCGTTTCGAGTGAACGTGGCCCAGGCCCGCCGAGCGTACCGGTTGAGCTGCACCTGATGGCGCAGGTAGTAAGTGCCGGCCAGCAGCAGGGCCAGCAGGGTGGCCACCAGCAGGCCACGCCGCCACGGTCGCCGGGGGGCGGCGGGCGGGGCAACAGGCGCGGTGCTGGATAAGGGCGACATAGGAAGCGGCTCCAAAAATAACGCCGCGCCGCGCCCCATCGTACGTCAAGCCCCGGCTTTTCGCCAACTTTGCGCGCTCAGCCTCCCCTTCGCCTATGTCTTTCCTCCGCGCCGCCGATGCCCGCGACGAAACCGGCCATCTCATCAGCGAACTGCACGGCGTGAAGCTGGCGCAGATTCTGGAGTACCTCGTGGCCGCCTACGGCTGGCCCGAACTCGACGAGCGCCTGCGCATGAACTGCTTCGCCGACAACCCCAGCATCAAATCCAGCCTCACGTTTTTGCGCCGCACGCCCTGGGCCCGCACCAAGGTCGAGGAGCTCTACATCAAGGCCCGCAGCGCGGAAGTGCAGGGCCGCCCCCGCCCGTAAGCAACATGGCCGACATTTCCGAAAAATCGTCCGGGCCGGCGCTGCTGGCGGGCCTGGGGCTGTTCATTGCCTTCGAAACGGTGGCCTTTTTTGGCCTGCAATACCTTACTTCGGGGCTGGGCGAGGCCAACCAGAACCAGCCCGAAAACACCATCGTTAGCAATTGGGTGAAGACGATGGTGTTCTTCGTGGCGCACCTTACGCTGGTCATCGTGGCCATGCTCGGACTCAGCAACCGCCTGCCGCGCCGCTACCGGGGCCAGATGATGGGCTGGTTTTACGTGGCCGTGCTGATGAGCTTCGTGCTCATCGTTCCGCTTTTTGAGTAGGCCCAAAAAAACAAAACCACCGCTGTGGGCGGTGGCTCAAGAGTGAAACCCAGAAAACTCGGAAAGTGGCCGGTCGGTCCCGGCGATATTGATGGACTGCGGTGCCGGTCGGTCCCGGCGTTATAAAAAAGCGGCAGCGAAGAACGGCAGCCGAGCCGGCGGCGGCTAATCAGCTGCCGGCCCGGCCAGCGGTGGGCGCTACTCGTTGCGCTTGATGTCGATTTCGCGCTGCTGGTCGCTGGGGTTCAGGAAGGGGATGCGGACGCGCAGTTCCTGGCCTTCGTGGATGGCATCGATGCGGGCCACGTCGAGGTTGGCGGGCAGGTCCAGGGTTTGGATGAAGAGGGGAGCGGCGAGCTGGTCATCGGGCTCGTGGCGGTATTCGCCGAACACGGTCAGCTTTTGCTGGTTGAGCACGACGCGGAAGCTGTCGGCGGCCACGGTGGGCATGGCCACGCGTACAATCACGCCTTTGGGATGCCGGTCGATGCGAAGCTGCGGCTGCGCCACCCCGCCCCCAATGGTGTTGAGCAGGTTGAGCTGCGGGGCGATGCTGTGGATGAATTTCGAGCTGATAAGTTTCATGGCAGGGAGCCGGATTTAGCGCGGCTTCGGGCTTGCTATGACAAATGATGTACCAATCTGAATCAGGGCTTATCTGTCCTGAATATCAGTCATATTGGCGGTGTTTTTGCGGGAACTTTTTCGGTTTCGGACAGGGTGGCGGAACGCGGGGGCTTTCGCCGGGAAGACGGCCGAAATGGCATAATGGTGCGCCTTCACCAGCCCGGAAATGGCTTAAAACCGGCTGGTCAGCCCAAAGTGAATTTTGGAGGATTTCAACTCAAACGCCTGGTCGTTGGCCCGGCCCACCGAATACACGAATTGAAACAAGCCCGCCGCCGTGCGAAAGCTCAGGCCCGCACCCACGCCGGTGGGCTGGTCCCGGAATCGGTCGTCGGGAATGTCGTGGCGCAGGTAGGCCTGGTCGGTAAATAGAAACGCGTAGGAATCGGGGCCGATGAACTGCCGGAACTCGGCCGTGGCCAGGGCGTAGGAGCTGGCGTAGAACTGGTTTTCGTTGAAGCCGCGCAGCGAGTTCAGCCCACCGAGCCGGAATAAGTCATTGACAAAGAGGCGCGAGTTGAGCAGGCCCTCGCCGCGCACACGCAGCAGCAGCACGCCCGCCCGCTTCACCGGGAAATAGCGCTCGACGCGCAGCCCGACCGAATACTGCGTGGAGGTGAGCGGGATGCCCGCGTACAGGTCGGGTTTGAGCTGGGTATTTATGAAAATGGTTTTGGTGCCCAGGGCCGACTGCACACTGAGCGAGCTGCCCCGATGCGGGAAAAACAGGTCGTCGAGGTTGGCCCAGGCATAGGACAAGCCGTAGGAATTATACTGCGAATCGAGGTTGGTGGGCAGCACCGTCGTGTCTTTCAGCAGGTCGAGCGACGAGCCCCGCTG
>JANYFQ010000413.1 GCA_025362615.1 Hymenobacter sp.
TGTACGCCGCCGCACTGGCCAGCGTGGCAGCATCGCCGCTCGTCCTTGCCGTGACTTCCGTGGCGATGGCCGCCGCGTTGGCCGCAATCGCGGCGGTGTTGGCGGCAATGCCGGTGCCGTTGGCATTGATGGCACCGAGCAGCGTCGTGTCGCCGAGTTGCCGCGCCTGGGTTTCCGCGTTCAACGCGTTGGCTATTGGCCCCGCCGCTACCTTCTGGCTGTCGCTCGTGTTGGTGGCTTGCCCCAGCCCCACCTGGCTTGCTGTTACAGCGTGGGGGTTGTTGGTGTTGGTCCGGTGCGCGTCGATGATGGCGAACTCGTCAGCCAGCCCGCCGTTGTCGCGGGGGGCACCCGTCACGTCAGCGAAGGCCGCCGCCGCCGCGAAGGGCCGCACGGTGTCGGTGGGCACATCGTAATACACGAACTCAAACGCCCCAGTGGCCGGGTTGAACCAGTAGCCGGTGGGGGAAAACCCGCCCGGCAGGTCCGGGTTGCCTGCTTTGGCCGGCCGGCTGGGAATGCCCGCCAGCAGCACGTCGCCCGCCGCGTCCCGCAAAACATGGTAGGTAACGGCCTGAAAATAAAACGGGTCGTCGGCCAGCCCCTGCGCGGCGGCCACGGTCAAGGTGAGGTACGTGCCGGGGGGCGGTGTTACGGCCGCGTAGGGCCGCCAGTAGGCATTATTGGCCCCGCCGGGGGCGGGAATGCCTGGCAATGCCTGGGCCAAAAAATCATCTTCGACGAGCGGGTTGGGGAATACCTCGTAGGTGTTGAGCCGGCCGCCTTCTACGTATTTCACCACCCACCCCAGCGGATAATCGTGCGTGAGGGGGCGGCCGGCGGTTTCGAAATACTCAAAATACGCTGCCTGACCGGCCGGGCTCACTTCTGGCACCCACTGCGCCCACGTCCGAATGGTTGTGCTTGCGCCGCCGCCGTTGATGTACGCCAGTCTTGCGCCGGGGTCCATCTGGCGGCAGCGGGCCAGCACGTAGTAAGCCGACGCGACAATCGAGCCATCGGCCGGGGCCGGGGCCGGGTTCTGCACCAGCGCACGAACCCCCACCACCAGCCCGCTCTCGGGCAAGCTGGCCAACGTGGTGTAGAACGGGGCCATGCCCGCGAACGGGGCTAAGTAGTCCACGAGCTTGCCGCCCCCGCGCAGGGCGTTGGTGGTCAGCTCGGCCGGCACGGGCAGCGTCACCGTGCGGGGGCTGGCGGTATCGGTGGCGAAGTCGTAGCTGACGGGCAGCAGCGGCCCGGTCGGGTTCTGGCTGTCCTGCGTGTAGGCATCCGCGCCGTTAAAGCTCGTGCTGGTCAGCGCCTGCACGAGCACGAAAATGGCGGGGTCGGCGGGCCGGTTTTCGAGGCGGTAGAGCTTGGGCGACTGCAGTTGTTCATCGGAGATGTCCTGCTGCGCGTCCGCGTAGGAACGCACGACGTACTGCCCGTTGGCCAGGAAAAGGGCGGCCAGCAGCGGGTTGTCGAGCGGGCTGCCCTGCGTGGTGGCGAAGGTGACGGGCGGCAGTTGCGAGGCCACAACCAGGCCCGTGGCGGGGTTGAGGTCGGCTTTGCCAGCCAGCAGCGGGGCCAGCACGGCCAGCACGGCCGCCGTGGCGGCGGGCGTGAGCACGGCCAGCAGGGCCTGGGTGAGCCGGCTCACGGCCACGGTTACGTTTTGGTCGAGCGGGTCGGGCGCGGTGGGCCGCAGCACGGCCAACCGGTCGGTGGCCAGCAAGTCGGGCACGGCCGGGAGCTGAGAAATGGCGCGGCCGTCGAGCGGGTTCTGGGGCATGGTTTTTAGCGGTTGATGCCGCGCACGGGGCGGCGGTGGCGGGTGGTGGTGGCAGCGCAGTGCCCGCCCGCGTTCGGGGTTTCAGTGCCCCAGCAGCGGCCCGCGCCCGTGGTCGGGTCGGTGAAGTAGAGCAGCCCTTCGGCCCGCAAAAACCGCGTCAGCCGCGAGAGCAGCACGTCGGCAGGCGTATCGACGGCGGCCTGCAACGTGGCCAGCTGCGCGGCCGAGGGCCGTTCGTAGGTGCCCTGCTGCCGGTCAATCGGCACGGTGATGCCGGCTTTGGTGATGTTGAGCCCGTGGGTGGTGAGAAAGCGCGAGAACGCCTGCTGCACCCAACAAGGTCGCACGTACTGGCTCCAGAGCGTCAGCATCTGTTCGTAGTGCCAATTGTCTTCATCAGCCGGTTCAGCACGGAGCACCGGCACCGGGTCGGTGGTGGCCGAAAGGGCGCGGTACACCCGCTCGCGGCGCACGTAGTAAGTGCCGGCCACGGCGGCCACGCCCCCGGCTGGGGCGGGCAGCACGGGCGTGGCCGGCAGCGCGTCGAGGGCCTCCAGGGTTTCGTGGCCCAAAATCGGCAGCAGGTCGAACTGCCGCGCCTGGACAATGAAGGCCGCAACCTGCAGGGG
The DNA here is from genome assembly GCA_025362615.1 of Hymenobacter sp. GTDB lineage: Bacteria > Bacteroidota > Bacteroidia > Cytophagales > Hymenobacteraceae > Hymenobacter. Next base: position 2,425 of record JANYFQ010000413.1, read on the forward strand.
CTCTATCT
>JANYFQ010000441.1 GCA_025362615.1 Hymenobacter sp.
GAGGGAGTTCAGCGACTTTTGGATGTGGCAACTGCTATTGCGGAAATGCCCGGCGGCGTCGTCCTCATCGACGAAATTGACAACGGCCTGCACTACTCCGCCCTGCGCATCCTGTGGAAGGGCATCCTGCAAGCGGCCCGCGCCTACGACGTGCAAATTGTGGCCACCACCCACAGCGCCGAGGCCCTGCGCCACCTGACGTGGGTGCTGAAGGAGGAAGAAAACGTCGGCTACCGCGCCGACGTGGCGGCCTACACCCTCATCCGGGCCGACGACGATACGGTGCGCAGCTACCGGCACGATTACGAGCAGTTGGAGTACGCCCTTGAACGCGGCCTTGAAATTCGCAATTAGTACGGCGGCAGGCAATGGCAACTCGGAAATTTAATATCTTCGTGGAAGGCACCGACGACCACGATTTGGTGCGGGTGCTGGTGCAGCAGTTGCGCAGCACCGCCCGCCACCCCACCATCACCAATACGCGGGCAGGGCAGCTTGTGGCCACCTACCTGTTGCTGCCGGAGAGCGGCGACGAACTGCTGATTGCCAGCGTCGGCGGCTGGGACAAGCTGGGTGCCAACCAGGCATTTCAGGTGCAAGAAGCCCGCAATTCGGGCGGAAAAACGCTGGTGGTGTTCGATGCCGACAAAGACCCTGAGCAGCGGGCAGCCCTGCTGACGCAGCGCATTGCGGCCGACGACCCCGGCGCGGGCGTGTACCTTTTGCCGGGGCCAGGCCAGGCCGGCGACCTGGAAACCTTGCTCCTGCAACTGGTGCCGCCCGCCCACCGGGCGGTGATGGACTGTTACGACCGCTACGAGCACTGCTTGCAGCAATTGGTCGTGAACGGGCAAAACTATTACCACACGCCTTCCGCTAAACGCCGCATCTACGACTACGTAAACGTGATGCCGTTGCAGGGCAAGGAGTGGGAGCGTCACCACGAAAAAGGCGGCCAGAAGATTTTTGAAAACCCCGATTTGTGGAACCTCGACGCGCCCGCCCTCCAGCCCCTCCGCGCCTTCCTCGACCGCCACATTCGCTAATTGTCCCATGAAATACCTCCTTCTTCCCGCCCTCGCCCTGCTACTCGTGGCCTGCGACAGCACCCCCCGCGAACGCCAAGCCATCGCCGACAAAGAGCTGAAGAAGCTCGACACCCTGGCCCGCACCGGCGGGCAGCGCTTGGCCCGGGCGGCCCGAAAAACCGCCGCCTACGACGCGAGCAACCGCGCCCGCCGCGCCCAGCCCCTCGACCCGAAGCAGGAAATGGCCATGTGCGCCAACCTGCTGGGACCGTATTCGGGCAAGCTCGACCAGCTCACGCCCGCCACCATTGCCGGGGCCTACGCCGAGCTGGTGCGCGAAACCCGCCCCCGCCACAAAACCTGGACCGCCCGCGACTGGGACTACGCCCGCGCCGTCTATCAGCGCCTCAACGCCGAGCTGAAACGGATACGGCTGGATTTGCCCGCCCGCGAAGAGCTCAAAGTACGCGCCCGGCAGGCCGAATTTGTGGCCCTGCAAGCCGGCCGCACCGCCAAAGAGCTGGGCGCGGCGGTGAAGGAAAAGTAAGCGCCGGACCCCCACCGCCCCATGACCATCCTCGCCCTGCACTACTGGGCCGGCTCGGGCCGGGCCTTCGATTTGCTGCGGCCCCGGCTGCGGCCCGGCACCGCGCTGCTGGCCCCCGACCTGCCGGGCTTCGGCGGGCAAGCCGCCCCGGCGGGCTTCGATTATTCGGTGGCGGCCTACGCCGATTGGGTGGTCGCCTTCATCCAGACCCACGAATTGAAGAATTTTGAGCTGCTGGGCCACAGCATGGGCGGCAAATTTGCGCTGGCCGTGGCTGCCCGCCGCCCGGCGGGCCTGCGGCGGCTCACGCTGCTCGCGCCCTCGCCCCCGGCCGGCGAGCCCATGCCCGAAACCGCCCGCCGCGCCGCCCTGGCGGCCTTCGGCAACCCCGCCGCCGCCGAGGCCACGTACCGCCGCATTGCACAGTGCCCGCTGCCCGCCGCCCGGCACCGGCAGGTAGTAGCCGATAACCTCCGCACCACCGCCCCGGCCTGGGACGAGTGGCTGCTGCGCGGCTCCCGCGCCGATATTTCGGCCCTCATGCCCCGCCTGGCGGTGCCCTGCCGGCTGCTCGTGGGCCAGCACGACCGCGTGCTAGCGCCCGGCACCCAACGCCGCCTCACGCTGCCCTTGCTGCCACCGGGCACCCGCCTCGCGGTGGTGCCCGGCGCGGGCCACCTGCTGCCGCTAGAAGTGCCGGGAGTAATTGTTTAATTATTACATTGTTTAATTGTTTAATTATTGCATTATTTAATTGCTAGATTGTTGCTCATGCGGCCCCATTGGTGCTGCACTAGTTGCAGAGTAACTGCCAGAACAGCCAACAATTAAACAATTAAAAAATGCAACAATTAAACAATTAATCATTCCAACGCCCGGCCCCGGAACAGCAAGAACCCCAAATGCCCCCACACGGCGAAGCCGCCCTGCGGGTCGTCGTAGTAGCGGGCGTGGAGGGCCAGGGGGCCGATGGGGGTCCGAAAAATAAGGCCCGTGCTGGCCGTGACGCGGGGCCGGTCGAAGCCCCGGCTGCGGGTGGCCCGCTGGTCGTCGAGGCGCTCGAAGACCTGGAAGTTGAGGTGCGAATACAGCTCCGTGCGCCACTCCAGCTTGCCGAGCAGCGGCTGGCTGTAGCGCAGGCCCACGGCCCCGTAGCGGCCGGTGCGGTAGCTGTCCAGAAACAGGGTGCGCGAGTCGGCCAGCGGCGCAAATACCGGGGCCGGGGTGATGGACGAGCGGTAGGTCGAAAACGTGCCCTGGCCCGTGGCCACGGCCTCGGCAAAGTAACCCCAGGCCCGGCGTTCGCCCTTGAGGGCAAAGTAGCGCTCGATGGTGCCCTTCACGACGAGCCACTGGTGGTGGCGCTCGTAGTCGGGCAGTTCCGAGGTCGAGCCGGGCGTGTAGTTGGCGTTGCCGGCCACGCCCCGTACCGAGTACGTGTACTGCTTGCCGGCAATGGGGTACTGCTTCTCGTTGAGGGTGTTGCGCGAGGTGCGCAGGGCCGCCGTGAGGCCCTGAAAAATGGTTTTATCGAGCACGTCGCCGCTCTTGATTTCGGTGGCGTTGGTGTAGTCGTCGCGGGTGCGGAAAGCCCCCAGGTCAATCAAATACCGGCTACGGTAGGCGGGGCTGATGCCGATTTGCACCCCGAGCTTGGTGTCCTGCTGCCGCACCTGGGTGCTGAGCACGTCGCGCCCGAGCAGGCCACCGGTGTTCTGGTAATCCCACTGGTTGTAGGTGATGGCGGGCTCGACAAAAAACGGAATGCGGGCCGGCACGCTGATGCGAAACGAGCCGTGCGAGCCGTTGTAAAACCGCCCCAGGCTCACGTCGGCCGAAGCCGTGAAGAGCTGCCGCCGCAAGTAGCGGTACTCGATGCCGAAGTACAGGTTGTCGAGCGGGCGGTTGCTGAGCACGAAGCCTACTTCGGTGGTGACGTTGTTGTTGCGTTGGGCATCGACGGAAAAGATGTAGCCTTTTTTCTGTTCGCTGTAGCGGATGCGGGGGTAAATGTTGCGGAAAAAATCGTCGGAAGCCAAGCGGTAGTAGCCCTCCTCCAAATCGTCGAGCGAGTAGGTACTGCCCGAGCGCCGGAAGAAGTTGGCCGCGTACTCGTTTTGCAGCGGGTTGAGGCCGCGCACCTCCACGCCCACGAAGCGCGGGGTGGGCGCTTCGCCCTGAAACTTGCGGCGGCGGGCTTGCAGCAGCAGCGTGTCTTCGCGCCGGGCAATGCGGAGCTTGATGAGGTCGAGCTTGTCCTGGGTGGCGGTGTCGCCCTTGGCGATGAGGGTTTTCACGCGGTCGAAATCGCCGGCCCCCAGGCCCGTTAGGTCGGGTTGGATGAAAATGCCGTTGGCCCCCACGCTCAGGGTGTCGGCCACGCTGGTGCCCAGAAACAGGATGGTGGCGGCAAGCTGGGCATCGTCGTCTTTGGGGTATTTCTTGAAGGCCACGTCGCCCACGTTCACCCCGATGATGACGTCGGGGTTGAACTCCTTTTTCATGACGTTGGTGGGGAAGTTGTTGTAGAGCGCCCCGTCGAAGTAATACTTGCCGTCGAGGTTGCGGATGGGCCGGAAGGCCAACGGAAACGTCATCGAGTTCCGCACCGCGTCGCTGAGGTTGCCCTTGCGCTGCACCACCTGCTGCCGCGTAAACACCTCCGACGTAAGGCAGCGGAAGGGCACAAAGAGCTTGTCGAAGTCGTAGCCGGCGCTGGCCCCGGCCGGGGCCAGCAGCCGGGCCAGGGCCAGGTTCAGGTTCAGGTCGTTCACAAGGTTGGTGCTCACGCGGGCCTTGAACGTGGAGTCTATCGCCACGCCCAGCCGCAGCGAAGCCGGCGAGGGCTCGGTGGTGGCGAAGTTGAAGGTTTTGTTTTCCAGCGGCTTGCCCGAGGTCCAGCGCTGAAACTCGGGGCTGAGCACTACCGTCTCAATCTCGGCCGGCGAGTAGCCGGCGGCGTACATACCGCCCACAATGGCCCCCATGCTGGTGCCAACGATGTAATCAATCGGAATGTGGTTTTTCTCGAGCTGCTTGAGCACCCCGACGTGGGCCAGGCCCTTGGCCCCACCGCCGCTCAAAACCAAGCCCACTTTTTGCGCCTGAGCGTTGAAGGTCAAGCCCAACAGCAGCCCGCAGGTTATCAAATTGCGAAGTAGGAAAGGTGTCATCGGAGAAGAAAAAAAGAATAAAACGCCCGTGCGGGCCGCGCCCGCAGTACGCCCGCCGGCCTGTCGAGGTTTTAGGAGAAACGCAGCCTGGGGGCATTCAGCAGTTTTTTAGTAATATTTCATTACATTAGCCGGGCCAAAGGCGCTGCTTTTGGCCCGCGCGAGCACGTTCTTTCACTACCTCAACCTATTCGACCATGAAACACGCCTACCTGTTGCTTTTGTTGCTGCTGGCCCTGCCGGGGCGCAGCCAGAATTTCTGCCCGTTTCGGCCGGGCGTTACGTACCAACTGCACGAGGCTGCTACGCCCGGCGATACCATTCACGGGGTGAGGCTGGCCCGAGTCGGCACCCGCGTGGGTGCCGACTCGGTGTTTGCGTTTGCGCCACGCACCAGTTCCTTGCGCCGCAGTTTTTCCGGTGCGCCTTTCAGCCAGATGCAGCGGCCCGACCACTTCTTTGGGGCCTCCCTCACCTGCCGGCCGGGCAGTGAGTACGTGCTGGCCGCCGCCAACGGCCGCACTCTGGTGCTGCGGCCCCGGGCGGCCCTCAACCAGCCGTGGGCGGCGGCCCCCGGCCTCACGGCCCGCGTGGTGGCCCGCAGCGTATTGCCGCTGCCCGTCGCCAATGCCCCGGCGGCCGATACGTGCGTCACGGTTGCTTTTTCGGATGGTCAGCAACTGCTCCTTAGCAAAAATTACGGTTTCGTGCAGGGGCCGGTTTTGGGCAACTACCTCAACCCGCGCCTGCCGCGCAAGGCCCTCACGCTGCTAGCTCAACCTGAGCGCCCCCTCGGCACGGTGCGCCTGGGGGCGCTGGCGGCTTTCGACTTCGCGCCCGGCGACGTGTTTGTTTACCAAGGCTATTCGTATGGTTCGCCGTTTCCATGTGGCACCGACAGTTGGACCCGCGACAGCGTACTGAGCCGCGCCGATAGCCCCGGCCGCGATACGATTACCTACCGCATTTGGTCGCGCACCGTCAGCCAGATGTGCGCCAACGGCCCGCGCCTTGCTGGCCCGGCCAACATCCGCACGTTGGTGGTGAGCGCCGACTATAGGGGGTTGGGCACCGGCAGCCTCACCCAGTTTTGGGCCAACCGAGGTGGGGGGCGGCCTGTGGGTTGGCTGCACTTTGTCGGTTATCGGGCGGCAGTCTTTGGCAACCGGTACGTGCAGGAAAACAAGTTCTTCATGCCCAACGGGGCCGCGCCCGCCACTGCCGACACGCTGGCCCTCCTTGATGCCGGTGCGCTGGATTCGGGCTACCACCTGACGTTGGGCGAAGGGCTGGGGGCCGTCCACGAAGCACAAATCGGCTTCAGCGGGGTGAGCAGCAACCTGATTGGCTTCCGCAAAAACGGCGTGGCGGTGGGCCAGCTTCCCACCATTGTTCAATTGATGCTATCTATCCGCGCCACCCGCCCGGCCGCCACCACAGCCGCTTTCCCTCAACCCTTCGCTGAAAACCTGACGGTGAAATTCGACCTCGCCCGCCCGCAGCCCGTGGCCCTGGTGCTGCACGACGGCCTGGGCCGCACGGTGCTGACGCGCCCGGCTACGGCCCAGCCCGCCGGTGCCCAGCAGCTTGAGTTGGACACCCGCGCCCTGCCCGCCGGCCTCTACACCCTGCACCTTGCCTTTGGGGGCGAAGGACGGACAGAGGTGCTCAAGGTACTGAAAAACTGAAGTTTTGACTGACTTTTACCCGTCGTTTCCAATCTCCAATACCCATTCCCTTCCTCACCATGAAAAACCACTACCTGCTCCCTGCCCTGGCGGCGCTGCTGGCCGCTGCGCCTGCCGCCCAGGCCCAACAAGCCTGGCAGCCGTTTCGGGCCAACGTCATCTACCAGTACAGCGAAACCGCCACGCCCGGCGACACCACGCACACGCTGCAAGTGGGCGCGGGCGCGGCCGTGGCCGGCTCGCCCGATACGCTCTACCGTTTCAACCGCCGCGCCCCGAAGGCCAATGTGCAGCAATTCCTTTCGGGCAACAGCAACAACTATCAACTCGTGGCCGACAACTTGTTCGGGGCCACGTTGCGGGTGCGGCCGGGGGCCGTGTTTGTGCTGGCTGAGGCCAACGGGCGCACCCTCACGCTGCGGCCCCGCGCCCCGCTGGGCCAGAACTGGGCCGTTGGGCCGGCTGGCCTCACGGCGCACGTCATGAGCCGGGGCGTAGCGCAAGTGCTGGGCCAGCCCGACTCGGTGGCCTGGCTTATGCTTTCGGATGGCCGGGATGTCCGTCTCAGCAAACGGTTTGGCTTGGTCGAGGGGCCGTCGCTCGACAGCTACCTCAACGGCCGCAACCGGCGGCGTACCCTTACCATCAGTGGCTTGTCAATTCGCAACTCCCTCCCGTTGCGGGTGGGGGCGCGGGCGGCGTTCGATTTTCAGCCCGGCGACGTGTTGCAGCGCCACGGCACCAGCAGCTACTCGTTCGGGTCTGTTTGCTCCGAAACCTGGACCCAGGACAGCGTCATCGCGCGTACTCCCAGCCGCACCGGCGACTCGGTTTCGTATGCCCTCCGCACCCGGACGCTCTACCGCAACTACGGGCAGGCCGGGGCACCTTTCGGCTTTTGCAGCGCCACGGGCAGCGGTTATTCCGTCACCGTTGTCACCCGGCTGGTTACGTCCGCGATGGGGGTAAATCAGCAGGTAAGCACCCTTACCGGTGCCTTTGCGGGCAACGGTAGCCCAACTCCTTCCTTTGGTACTGGTGAAGTAACCGGCCCCGCCGTTCGCAGCGCCCGCTACTTCCGCCGGCCCGAATGGGAGCAACAAACCTGCAACCTGCTCAACGGCCCAGCCACCGACAGCGCCCAACTGCGCCCAATGCTCGACTACGGCCGCAGTACCCGCTACGCCCTGGGCCTGGGAGCCACCCGAACGGCCACCTTCAGCTTCAGCGAAACAGATGTTATCGAACTCGTGGCCTACCGCAAAGGCTCCGAAACCTGGGGTACGTTCTTCAACTTCCGGCAACTGCTGGCTGCCCGCGCCGTGCGCCCGGCAGCCAGCACGGTAGCCTTCCCGCATCCCTGCGGCGCAGCCCTGACGGTGAAATTCGACCTCACTCGCCCGCAGCCCGTGGCCCTGGCCCTGCGCGACGGCCTGGGCCGCCCGGTGCTTACGCGCCCAGCGGTGGCATTGCCCGCCGGCAATCAGCAACAGGTTCTGGACACCCAACATTTGCCCGCTGGCCTCTACACGTTGCATATCGGGCTGCTGGGCGAGGGCCGTGCTGAGGTGTTGAAGGTGGTGAAAGGGGAGTAAAAGCCGGTTGGTGAGGCGGTGCGGGCGGGCGGCTTTTTTTGCCGCCCGCCCGCTT
>JANYFQ010000501.1 GCA_025362615.1 Hymenobacter sp.
CGTGGGCAACCCCCACTCCTGCATCTTCGACTCGGAGCTGACAGCGGCCAGCGGTACGCTGGTGAAGGTGATTGGCTGGTACGACAATGAAACCGGCTACTCGACCCGCACCGCCGACCTGATTCAGAAGCTCGGCCAGCAAATGAATCACTGATTTTTAGGCTGATTAACCGTGATTTCACTGATTCTTTGGTGAGGCGCGGCCTTCAATTACTTAAAAAAGGCTTGCCTTGCGGCAGGCTTTTTTTGCTTCGATGGAAACGCACCACACTTCAGCGACAAAACAGTTGCCCTTGATGAGTCAGTCATTGAATCAGTGAAATCACGGTTAAATCAGTCTAAAAATCAGTGATTAAGACTTGCTTCATTTTCAACCCGACCGCCGGCCCCAACCAGCAGCGCGATTTTCCGGTGCTCGTGGCCCGGCACTTCGCGCCGCACACGGCCGACGAAGTGGCGGTGCGCCGCACCGAGTACGCGGGCCACGCCGTGGCGCTGGCCGCCGCCGCCGCCGCCGAGGGCTTCCGGGTGGTGGTGGCCGTGGGCGGCGACGGCACCGTGAACGAGGTAGGACGCGGGCTGCTGGGCACCGGCGCGGCGCTGGGCATCATCCCCCAGGGCTCGGGCAACGGGCTGGCGCGGCACCTGGGCATTCCGCTGGAGTTGAAGGCCGCTTTCCGGCGGTTGCTCAACCCCACCTTCAGCCGCATGGACGTGGGCCAAATCAACGGCCACGCCTTTTTTTGCACCGCCGGGCTGGGCTTCGATGCCCACGTCAGCCAGCACTTTGCCGCCGCCGGTACGCGCGGCCTGAGCACCTACCTGCGCGTGACGTTGCGCGAGTACCGCCGCTACCGCCCCACCCCCATCGAGCTGACCGTCAATAACCAAACCCGCGCCACGAGCTGCTACGTGCTGGCCTTCGCCAACGCGGCGCAGTACGGCAACAACGCCTACATCGCCCCCCAGGCCGACCTGCGCGACGGCCTGCTCGACCTCTGCCTGATTGACGACCTGCCGCCCCTCCGCGCCCTGCGCGTGAGCCTGGCAATGGCCCTCGGCACCCTGCCCCGCAACCGCGCCGCCACGTACTTTCGCCACGCCCAAGCCCACGTACTCACCGCCGCCCCAATGGGTTTTCACGTCGATGGCGACTACCTGGGCCACGCCTCCGAGTTTGTGGTGGAGCTGCTGCCGCTGGCCTTGGAAGTAGCGGTGTAAGTGGTGGGTTTGTTTCGGGATACGTCCCGTGGTGGACGCAGTGCTCGAAGGCAACCTACCGCACATTTCCCAACTTCTACCTCCCAACGCTTAACTCAAACAGATGAAGCCCTCCCGCCAAGGCGTGGTGTACTCCACCAACCCCGATTTTGCGTACCACGACGACCAGCCGGCCCCCACCGCCACGCTGCCGCCCCAGCAGCAGCAGTTGCGGGTGCAGCTCGACAAAAAGCAGCGCGGCGGGAAGCAGGTAACGCTCGTGACGGGCTTTGTGGGAGCCGACGATGATTTGCAGGCCCTCGGCAAGCTCCTCAAAACCAAGTGCGGCGTGGGCGGCAGCGCCAAAGACGGCGAAGTGGTGGTGCAAGGCGACTTCCGCGCCAAGGTGCTGGAGGTGCTGCTGAAAGCCGGTTACAAAGCCAAACAAGCGGGCGGCTGATGCCCCAACATTCCATCATCATGCTCTTTCTCGACTCCTTGCCCGCCGTAACGACCATCCACGCCCAGGCCGAAGAAGGCGTAATTGGCGCGGTGCAGTGGCTGAAACTGGGCGTTGAAACGGTGGGGGCCATTGTTATTTCGCTGGGCATTCTGGCGGCGGGCTGGCAGTTTGTGCAGGCGCAGCTCACCCGCCAAACGGCCGATTTCACGGCCATCCGCCTCACCCTGGCCCGCTACCTGGCCCTGGCCCTCGAATTTCAACTCGGGGCCGACATCCTCTCCACCGCCATTGCGCCCAGTTGGGAACAAATCGGCAAGCTAGGGGCCATCGCCGTCATCCGCACGGCGCTCAACTTTTTTCTGTCCAGGGAAATGCGGGACGAAAAGAAGGATTGAGGATTGAATGTTGAAGCTGTTTACAAAGTCAAAAGCCCGGCGCTGGCACGCGTTTTTAACGCGCTGCCCGCTG